>JASMMN010000149.1 GCA_030748155.1 Phycisphaerales bacterium | reverse complement strand
GATCGTCTTGGACTGGTCGATGGCGAGGACTACACCCTCGACTTCTTCTTCGCCGAGCGGCACCGCACCCAATCGAACTTCCGCATCGTGACCAGCCTGCGGCTGGATGACCCCTGCACACCGTCGATCACGGCGGCCTTTGATTGAGCGACCGACTGTGGTCTCTCAATACACCTCGACCATGCACCGCTCGGTCGGCTTCACCCGCTTGATCGTGGCCTTGTCGGCCCCGGCGAGGCTGAAGGATGCGTCCGGCAGTTGAAGGTAGTCGCCCGCAACGCCGAGGGTTTCGAGAAGGCGGTAGATACCGACCTGCATGCCTTCGATGCCGCAGATGTACATCAGCGTCCGCTCGCTGGCGAGCAGTCGATGAAAGGGTTCATCGGTCTCGACGATGTACTGGTCAACATACATCCGCTGGCCGACCTCGGGGCGGCTGATGACCGTGTGATAGTGGAAGCCCTCGTGCTGCTCGGCGAGCGTGGTGAAGTAGGCGTCGTACATGAGGTCCGTTCCGTACGGAACGCCGACGACGAGGTGAATCTCGCTATGGCAGGGGCCTGCCGGGTTCTCAAGCAGTTCCTTGATCATTCCCCGGTAGGGCGCGATACCGGTTCCCGTGGCGACGAAGACGAAATCGTGCTGCGAAGGGTCCAGTGGAAGCAGGAAGCGTTTGCCCGCAGGGCCGGATACAAGCACTTCGTCGCCGACTTTCAGATCGCACAGGTAGTTGCTGCACAGGCCGACGAACAGATGGTGATCGTCCGAGCCTTCTTTCCAGTACTCGTCGATCAGTCGCTTGCAGGTGGTCGAGACGACGTTGCCCTCGCCATCTTCGCCCCAGCTCGGCGCCGAGATCGAATACAGCCGGACTGCGTGCGGCTTGCCCTTCTCGTTCAGCCCCGGCGGGATGACTCCGAAGGACTGGCCTGCGCGGAAACTGCCGGCGAGGCGGGTGCCGGACACATCGATCGCGACGTGCCGCACATAGGAAGCCGAACGACCCTTCAGGCATGGCGTAGAGTCGATGATGCGTCCGACCACGGGCTCCTTGGGCTTGACGACGTTCAGTTGACACTCACCGAAATCGGGGCTGGCCATGCTCATGAGGGGGCGGAGGATACCAGCCGGCCAGGTTCAGCGGTCGCTTTTGAGCATCTGAACATCTCGCCCGCTGGGCGATTGGAACACCGCCAGATCGAACTCCGGTGCCGCTGCGAGCAGGTGGTCGAAGATGTCGGCCTGAATCCGCTCGTATTGAATCCACCGGTTGTCATTGGTGAACACATAGACCTGTATCGGGAGCCCCTGCGGCGTTGGATCGAGGTGCCGAATGAGGAACGTGAAGCCATCCTGATGTACCTTCGGGTGTTGACGGAGGTAGGCCTCGATATAGGCCCGGAAGACGCCCACATTGGTCTGTTGGCGGCCATTGATGTGGCGGCTGGTGTCAACGCCGTGATCGGCGTTCCACGAGTCGATCTCGGCGATGGTCCGGTCGAGGTAGCCGGCCAGCACCGTGAACTTACGGTAGCGTTCCAAGTCTTCGCGGTCGACGTACCGAATCGTCTCGATGTCGATGTTGATCGACCGCTTGATGCGGCGACCGCCGGATTCGGACATCGCCCGCCAGTTGGTAAAGGGATTCGTGATGAGGTCGTAGGCCGGAACCAGTGAAACCGTCGCGTCGAAGGCCCTGATGCGAATGGTTGTCAGCGTGATCTCCTCGACGTCGCCATCGACCCCGCGGTTGGGGATGGTGATCCAGTCACCGACGCGGACCATGTCGTTGGCGCTCACCTGAATGCCCGCGACCAGACCCAGAATCGAGTCCTTGAAGATCAACATCAGCACGGCCATGACCGCGCCAAGTCCAGAGAGGAACCACAGCGGCGATTGCGAAAGCAGCACGCTCAAGACAAGGACGCCCGCCACGAAGCTCAGCAGCACCTTGCCCGCCTGCGAGAGCCCAGTCGCTGGAATCTTGTTCTCAAGCCCGCGCTGCTTCACGATCGCTTCACCGACTTCCAGCAGTCCGAAGGACACGAGCAGCACCACGAAGATGGTGTAGATCTCCAGCAGCGGCCTCAGCCACCAGTCAACGCCATACTGCGCGAAGGCGGGGAGGGCGAAGGCGAGGATGGCGACGGGGACGAGCTGCGAGAGTCGTCGGAAGACCTTCTGCTCAACCATTGCCTTGGTCCATGCAGACTGTGTGCGGCGAAGAGCCGCGTCTATGACCACCCGAATGAAAAGCTTCCCGACGAGGTTCGCGGCGATGCACACGGCGATCACAACCGCTACGCTGATGCCGCCAGCTACGACCTCCGACCAGGTTGGGTTGAGTCCCCATCCCGCGGCGGTGGCCCGCAGCCAATCGATTCCCTGCTGCACGAGATCGCTCGCAAGGTTCTCTCCGATGAGTTGCTCGGTCGCGGACTTGGGCGTGGGGGTCGTCATGGTGGGAGGGTATCCGAGCCTCCTACTCCATATCCCCAAGCGTCCGCCACACCAGCAGTCCCACCGCGACCATCCCGAGCGTGACGACGATGGCGATCACGAGGCGGGCCTTGGGTGGACGCTGGGGGGCGTACTGGGCAATTGCTTCAGAAGCGTGCTGACGGCGGCCTCCAACTGGGCGTCGCGGCCGGCGACCTCGTCAGCGGGGTGCCGGCCGACACGCACATCTGGAATCGCGCCGCGGCTTTCCATGTCTGTCCCGTCGGGCAAGTACCAGCCACGGAATGGCTGCCGCACGCGAGTGCCGTCGATCAGCGTGAAGGCACCGGTCGAGATGACGCCGCCGTAGGTTTCCTCACCTACGAGCGGGCCGCGGCCTATGGTCTTGATGGCATGGCTGAAGATCTCGGCGTTGCTGAATGAGTTCTCGTTGCACAGCACGACGATGGGGCGACTGTATCCGTAGAGCAAGCGGCGATCGCGGGGGTACGAGTCCGGTCGAAGGTTCTCCAACTTCGCCCCGCGAGGCATCGTGAAGGCGTGGGCCGGGGCGGTCAGGCTTGCCAGCAGGATGTCGGTCGTGAAGCCGCCACCGTTGTCACGCACATCAACAATCAGACCGTCCTTTCCATGAGCCGCCGCGTACAGGTCCTGCTCGAACTGATGCACGCTCGGCATGCTCATGCCTTTGATGTGCAGGTAGCCCAGGCGGCCACCGCTCAATGCCGCCACCTCGTTGCGGCGTGCGGCAAGTTCGGCTTCGCGGGCGAGCGCAGCGGCCTCCCCATATGAGATCGGCTCAAGCAGCACGGTGTGCGGGTGGCCCGCTCGGCGAATGTCCACCAGAATCTCCCGGCCGATCGTCAGTTCCATCGCCCCCCGGAGCTCACGCGGGGCCTGCCCCTCGCGGGCGAGCGGCCGGCCGTCTACGGCGAGAATGACATCGCCCGTGTGCAGCCCGCCCTCGGTTCGGTCTGCCGGCCCGTCCGTCAGCACGTCGGTCACCTCATAGCCGTCGGCCACGGGCGTGGTCTCGAGCCCGAGGTAGCCCATGCCGCTCCGCGGTCCACCGTGGTTGAAGCCGCCGTAAATGCCGGTGTGTGAACCGTTGACCTCACCGAACAGCAGATCAGTGACTCGGTTGAAGGCCTGCGTTGTGCGGGTCTGGGCGGCCAGGTCGGCGTAGCGGGCCGAGAGCGCATCCCAATCGAGCCCCTTCATGGTCGGGTGGTAGAACGTGCGGCCGAAGGTGCGGGCAGCCTCCCGGAACTTCTGCCGCTGCTCGGTTGCGACATCGATTCGAGCATCGGCGTCGATGGGCCACGCCTCGGCCTTGCCGCCTCCGGAGGGGGCGTGCTTGGCCGTGCCGCCAGCGACGAAGGTCACCTTCTTGCCGCTCAGGTCGCCGCGGACATTCGACACTTTCCCCGACGCGAGTTTCTTCTGTTCTTCGCCGCGGTGGTCGATTTTCCAGAGCCCCTTGTCACCATCGATGGTGCCGCTGAAGATGATCGCATCGCCCCCGGGCGTCAGATACAGGTCATCCTCGCTTCCTTCGTGCTTGGTCAGCCGTCGAGTACGCTTCCATGCCGTATCGAGGTCGGTGAACGCGAGTACGGCGGGCTCATCTTCGGTCTGATCGCCCTCGACGTCGGTCTGATCGCCCTCGACGTCCGTTTCCTCGTCGGCAGGCAGATCGATGATCTTCTTCTTCCCCGCATCCTTGGCCGCATCCTTGAAGTAGGCATCCAACTCATAGTCGCTCATGTCATCGAGGGACGGGTCGAGCACCATAGCCCACACGTCGTAGTCCCAGTTGTCACCCATGCGATTGCGGTCGCTCAGGAACACCAGCACCTTTCCGTCATCGCTCAGCCGCGGTGCTCGGTCGATGTCTGGATGTCGCGTGAGATTGGTCGTGGACTGCGGGACCTGTGTGTCCATGAGCCAGATATCATTGTTGAAATCCAGATCGCTGACCGAGTACACGATGTGCCGCGAATCGCTGGCCCACCGCACTTCGGGGGCGTCCCAACTCTCCAGCAGCACGGTGTCCTTGCCCGAGTCAAGGTCTCGCAGCACAAGGTCACCGATCCCGCGTTGGTAGAGCAGCCTGGTGCCGTCCGGGGAGGGCATCGGCCGCGAAGCAGTCGGGATCACCTCCTGCACATCAAAGCGCAGCCCGCCGGCCCACCGCTCGCCACTCGTGTTCGGCTCGGGTTTCTTCTTGGTGTCTGTCTTCTCGGTGTCTTCCTTGTCTGCGTCATCTGTTTCGTCGTCCGCCGGTTCGTCCACCGGGTCATCCTCGGTTTCCTCGGCGGTCTCCTCTTTGTCTTCATCTCCCGTTTCGTCGTCATCTTCCTGCTCGTCTTCCGGGGCGAGGTCCTTCCTCTCAAGGCTCACCGTGGCCTCCCAGATGCCCTCACCCCCGCCCGCGTCGCTGGTAAACCACAGCAGCCTTCCATCCGGCGACCAGGCGATCTGTTTCTGTCTTGCGTGGTCCGCGGTCACTCGGCGCGTTGGATGATCGTCCTTGACGCTGCGAACCAGCACCTCGCCGCGGGCAACGACGGCGACAGCCTCGCCCGAAGGGTGCAGGGCGACCTCGCCGATCTTGCTGTCGAGCCGCTCGATGCGACGGTCGAGCGTGGACGTATCGCCGCTGCGGCGGACGGTGATGGTCTTGAGCGTGGCGTATGGATTGTCGAGGTTCAGCAGGGCCAGTTGATCCCAAAGTCCGATGACCGCGGTGGATCCGTCTGCCGAGACCGAAAGGTCGCGGACCCCGTGGCCGACAGTGTCCTTCTGAGCGGCACCCAGATTCGTTCGATTCACAGCAGTATCAAAGGTGTCGCCCTCGGGGATGATCCAGATGTCGTTCTGTCCATCGGCCGATGACAGCAAGACCACCGACCCGTCTGGCCGCGGAAAGGCCTGCCCTTCGTTGCTCCGGGCATCCGAGAGTCGCGTGAATTCCCCGCTTTCCAGATCCATCGTCCACACATCTCGATTGGCACTGCCGCGATAGGCCGGCCGCTCCCAGAGCGCATTGCCGCGGGTCAGGTACAGCGTGCCATCGTGAATGCGTGGTGCCCGGCCGTGAGCGGTGGTGGGGCGGGTGACTGGTCCGCCATCAAGCGGGGCCTGATAGAGAAGCGGCGCTCGAAAGATCGCTGGGTCTGCGTAGGAGTGGAACAGCACTGCGGTTCCATCTGGCGTGAATCCAGAGAGCGCTTGCCAGCGGTCCGAACTTGTCAGTCGTGTGATTGGCCCGGCTGCGACGAGCCCCCCGTCCTCGGCGGTCAGTGGAAGCGTGTAGATGTTCGCCGTGCCGTCCCGATCCGACTCGAAGGCGAGTGTTTGTCCGTCCGGTGAAATTGCGGAACGCAGTTCGCTTGCCGGATGACTTGTGAGGCGGTTTGCCACGCCGCCGCTGGTGGGGGTTGTCCAGAGATCGCCCCGGTCCGAATAGACCACAAAGTCGCCGCTGGGGTCCAGTGAGGGGTACTGCGGGAATCCACCCTCCATATCGAACCAATGGTCGGGGCCAGGAGCGGCCGTCAGGAGGGCCAGAATGAGCGCGAACATGCGAGGAATCTCCGAGAAAGGCCTTTCGAAAGTGGGGCGTTGTAGCAGGAGTATCCTCGATGAATGCCGCCCGCGGAGAAGCCTTATTCTGCAAATTGCGTCGCTTATCTCACCTCATTGTCTCCAAATCGCGCTTTGTACGCCCCATCGTTCTCTCCGTTCTTGAATCGACCCCATAAGTTGACTCTGTGGCGACTATTAGCCCGAGGATGGGTTCCGAAAACTTTGAAA
>JASMMN010000148.1 GCA_030748155.1 Phycisphaerales bacterium | reverse complement strand
CCGCATCGAGTTGTGTGTCTCGGACCGATCGCCACGCTCCGAACGAAGACGGGACCACTGAGAGTGACCTTCGCAGCGGAACAGGTTCGGACTTGAGATACAGATCGAGTGCACTGGCACCCGCCGATATCGCGACCGTACCTATTCCGAGAATCAGGACACACCCGACGAACACGCTGACAACTCGACGGTCGAACCTGATGGAGAGCGAGGCCTCGGAAACCGCTGCATCGGGCGGCGATTCCTCCTCGAGTATCAATTGCCGAAGTACCCACATAATTCCGAGGTAGATGAAAAACGCGGGCAGCAGCCATAACATGCCAACCATCGAATGAAAGTCGCCTGCTGCAAAGCCGGAGTCCATGGTGGCCAATATGCCAAGCGTGATGACGCGAAGAATGTTGACGAAGATGGCTGTGGGCACGGCCATGATGACGAGAATTGTTCGCTGCCACCACGTATCCAAACCCCGGTAGGCCATCGCAACACCCAAGGCCAGGAACGCTACGAGCATTCGCATGCCCGAGCACGCTTCGGCGATGTTGATCGGCACTATCTGCTCATTGTAGTAGATGTCGAGCGTATGCCCTTCCCTCGCAACGTCGTAGCCGATCAGCGACAAACCGATCTCTCCACCTACGGTCGCAATACCCTGAAGTTCAAACGTAATCAACTCCAGCAAGCGATCTGAGACAGTCTGACTGAACACGATCAGGTACAGCACCGGGAACCACATCCACCGCATGGCACGCCAGCCGCAGAAGGTGAGGACGATCCCGAAAATGGCCAGCCCGACGCCCATGCCCATGATGTTGTGATGGCGGAGCAGAATCGGGCCAAGGGAAGCTGCGACAAACCACAGGATTCCAATGAAGG
This sequence comes from Phycisphaerales bacterium, assembly GCA_030748155.1. Lineage (GTDB taxonomy): Bacteria > Planctomycetota > Phycisphaerae > Phycisphaerales > SM1A02 > UBA12567. The sequence goes on along the minus strand of JASMMN010000148.1, from coordinate 8,795 downwards.
TCACCACCAAGCCCGTGATGCTCGGTTTCAGGGGCACCGCAAGAATCCGCTGGCGATTGAGCCAGACAAACCATCCGGCAATGAACGGAATGACCAACGTATGCCCCCAGTCGGCCTGAAACTCAATCGCAAATCTGACTTGCCGTTCAAGAAATGACCAGAACAGCCATACGAAAATGGCCAGCATGGTGGCTGCTGAAAGCAGCATCGCCTGATTGGACGGTGTGTACACGCGATCCGTGTTGGGGATGGTCATTGAGCCGGTCATAGCCCTTGGGGTGGCATTGCCGCCTTGGTTGCTCTGTTGTCCGCCACGTCAGAACCGAACGTTGGTCGGCGGCGGCCCGAACACGTCGTTGCCGAAATTACGGTCGAGAAGGAAGCCGAATCCATAATTCATGCGGAAGCCGTTTCGAATCACTGCCAATGGATAGGCGAACCAGTTGGTACCGACCAGCACATGATCATTGGGCTTCATGATGACGTCGGGTTCGGTTCGTCGGCGAATTGCACCGAGATTGAGGCGAATCGTGGCCTCACGACCCTCATCAACCTGTCTGACCAGATCCACGCGGTCCGGTATGGCCAAAGCGCCGAGACCGCCAGCCATGGCAATGAACCGGCTCAGCGTCAGTGGATCTGCAGCAGGCAGTGGATAGGCATTGGGAGCATTGATCTCGCCGCTGATGTAGACATACCCCGTCGGGGGTCCATCCACGTACACCTGATCGCCGGGGCGGATGATGAGATTGAGGCTCGTGTCGCCGTGGGCCAATCTTTGATAGGGCACCTCGATCACCCGTTCGACAACAAGGTCCTGGGCTTCCGACTCATCGCCAGCCGTATCGCCGGAGTTTGACTCGGCTGCAGGTCGGCTGCGAACCCATTGCTTCGTGTCAGGAAGATACAGGAAGGGACTCGATTCACTGCTTGGCGTCTTTCCGGCGCCTTCGACCGTGGGCAACTTCACACTCGCAGGCGAAACATCCTCGACATCGATCGGTGGATCACCGGCCTTGTCCCAGACGCCGGGACTTGGTTTGGCTCCCCCCGCGGGTTTCTTGCCATCATCCTGCAACTGGTTGATGAGTGATTCGATGTCGACCGGCGGCTTTGAACCTTCTGGTGTCTTGGCATCGGTATCAGAGCGAGTGTGATGCCATGACGGGTGCAGTTCGGAATTGACCGCCACCTGCCGAACCACGTAGATGCGGCGGGTGGACAGCGGCACACCACCTGCCATCGCAAGCGCATCGACCAATCGCAGGGTTGGATCCTGTAGCGTGAAGCGACCCGGCTGGTTGATGTGTCCATACACCACATAGGTGAGCGCGCCACCCTCGACCACGCTGACGCTCACTGTGGGGTGCGTCATCGCGCCCGTGGTGAGTCGCCTCACCAGTTCCTGCTGGAGTTGAGGCACTGTCATGCCCGCAGCCGACACGCCCCCGAGTTCGGGCATGTGGATATGCCCCGACTGATCGATACGCACCGTGGTTGGAAAAAACTGACCCGGCGTGTACAACTCGTAGATCCTGATATCGAGCACATCGCCTGGGTGCAGGCGGTAGGTCAGGTTGCTCGGAGCCAGATCCTCGCCCGTAACCGCAGACGTCTCGCCCCACAGGTCGGCGCTGGGCTCGATGGCCGAGATCCGGTCCAGAATGGGCATGGTGACCGGAGTCGAACCGAAGTAGCCCGTCTTGGAGGGATCAAAGAAACTGTTGACTTCGCAGCCGCCGGACCCGATGGCAAGCAGGAGAAACCCGAGCAGCCACGGTCCACGCAGCAGCCGGGGGCGGGCAGCGGCGTCAACCAAACTCTCACTCACGTCAAGTGTCTCCAAAGGTCCCGCCGCAGTCGCGCGTGCGGGGAACTGTACGCGACAACAGGGTGCTGGGTTCAGATTCATTGCTTCCCATCATCGACCCCGCAGGGGAATCTGGTGCAACATCAATCCCCATTTCTGGCCCATGAAGCCATGCTAACGGGGGGATGGGCGGGTGTCCGGATACACTGGGTGGATGGCGGCGGCGTATCTGCAGAATCGAACAGAGGGGCCACGACATCCAAGGCCGCTCGGTGGGGACACCGCCCAAGGTGTGCAGGGGGAATCCCTCATCGATCTGAGCAGTCGCGTCTTGGACAACCGGCAATCCAACACATTGGACACTCGCCGAAAACCCGCTTGGATTCGAGCTCAAGTGCCCGGGGGTGATGCCTATTTGAGCCTCCGCAGCCGCATCGAAGGGTTGGGGCTTCATACCGTCTGCCAGGAAGCGTCGTGTCCCAATATCGGTGAGTGCTGGGGCCGCGGCACGGCCACAATTATGGTGCTGGGCGACACTTGCACACGTTCTTGCGGATTCTGTAACGTCAAGACCGGGCGACCCGCCGTAACCGATCTCGACGAGCCACGTCGGGTCGCCACGATGCTCTCCGGCGTCAGGCTGCGACATGTCGTGATCACCTCAGTCGATCGTGATGATCTTCCCGACGGCGGGGCAGCCATCTGGGCTGAGACCATTGAGCGGACCAAGGTGTCCTGCCCAGATATGACCCTCGAGGCACTGGTGGGCGATTTCAAGGGGAATCACGAGGATCTCCAACTTGTCATTGACGCCGCTCCGGACATCCTCTCGCACAATGTAGAAACTGTCCCTCGGATGCACGCCGCCGTACGGCCACAGGCCGAGTACGACAGATCAATCGAAGTGCTGCGACGGATCCACGATGGTGGGCTGACTGCAAAAACAAGCCTCATGGTGGGTATCGGGGAGCGGGATCAGGAGATCATTACCACGATGCGGGACATCCGTACGCGGGCCCTTACCGACATTCTCACGATCGGGCAGTACCTCCAGCCAACCCGAAATCACTTGCCAATCGATCGGTGGGTGACCCCGGCCGCCTTTGATCGGTGGAAAGCCATCGGCCTTGATCTCGGCTTCAGGGCTGTCCAGTCCGGCCCGCTGGTCCGCAGTTCCTACCGCGCGGAGGAACAAGCCAGGGCAGCCGGAACGACGCGGGAAGCCTGATCGTGCTACAAACAACTGGACGGCCCAGTGTATCGGAGCCGTCCAGTCGGAGAGAGAGGAGAGAGTGTTGAAGGGGACGCATTCATCGCATCCAGCAATGACAACGCCGGACAAGAAAGGCTCTTTCAACTCTGAGGAAAAAAACCGTCGATTGGGGTGAGATACCCCTTGTGGGGGTCATTTCGGGGGCGTCCCTTCATATCTCATGACCAAAACCGATCCCAAACCCCCCCGCTCCACCTCAGCTGAACCGCTGTCTACATGGCGGGAGCGACTGCTCTCGCGGCCTGCCATCGCCAGGCATGGGTTGATGATTCTGGCCGCCATGCTGACCGGGGTCGTCGCCCTGTACTTCCGGCAAGCCGACTTTCTGGGATCGCAGATCTTCATCGACCTGCACAACGCCGACACGATCCTCGGATACCACCTGCCCGGCGGACTCGGCGTCTGGATCGCTGCGGTCTGGGTGGTGGTGGCCATGGTGCTCATCATCTGGCTGCGGGACCGATTCTTCCCGGGTACTGAGGGAACCGGCATCCCGCAGGCGATCGCCTGCCTGAAGGTCGAAGACGGTCCGTTTCGGCGGTACATGCTCTCGCTGAAGATCGCCGTGGGCAAAACCCTGCTCCTGACCATCGGTCTGTTTGGTGGTATGACGATCGGTCGCGAGGGGCCGTCCGTACACGTCGGCGCCTGTCTCATGTATCTGGTCACCAAAGTGACCAGACTCCCCCACCATCTCGTCCAGAGAGGGCTGATTCTGGCGGGCGGCGGGGCTGGAATCGCGGCGGCCTTCAACGCGCCCATCGCCGGCATGGTGTTCGCTTTCGAGGAAATTGGCCGCTCGTTCGAGAAAAGCAATGCAGCGACGGTCGTTCGAACCGTTTTGATCGCCTCGCTGGTCGTCATCGCGAGCCTCGGCTGGAACTACTTGTTCTATGGACAAGTCGCGCACGAATTTGGATTCAAGCCGAGTCACTGGCTGTGCGTCATCGTGATCGGCGTCATTGGCGGGTTTCTGGGTGGGTTGTTCGCCCGGAGCGTCGTGTGGGGCACACCCCTGATTACCCGCGGGCTCGCACGCCATCGATGGCTGGTTGCCGGCGGGCTCGGGCTGTCGCTGGCTATCACGGGGCTGATCTCCCAAGGACAGAGTTATGGCAGTGGCTATTCACAGGCCCGGGCCATCCTTATCTACCGGGATACCGATTTCTATCAGACACTTGGAGTCGAGCAGACGGCCAGCGATGTCCAGATCCGCGATGCCTACGAGTCGCTCGCCCACAAGCAGACACTGCTCGACAAGATGGGTGAACCCATGGTCGATGCCATGGGGGTGGAACTGGCCTATAAGACACTCGCCAACCCCGACGAACGCCGCTTTTACGACAATTGGGTGATGAGCGGCCCCTTCCCGTGGTGGTATGCGCCCGCCAAGGCGACCGGCTCCTTTTTCAGCCTCATCAGTGGCATTCCAGGTGGCCTGTTCGACCCGAGTCTCTCGGTCGGCGCAGGCCTTGGCGACGTGTGGGCGGACTGGTTTCACGACTGGTTCGGGGGGATTCGCCCGCAATTCGTGATCATGCTCTTCATGGTGGCCTACTTTGCGGGTGTCGTACAAAGCCCGATTACGGCATTCGTCATCATGATTGAGATGACCGACGCCCGATACGCCACGCTGCCGCTGATGCTTGCAGCCATCCTCGCCTACGAATGCTCCTCGCTCGTATGCTCCAAGGGCATCTATGAGGCTTTGGCCGAGTTGTTTTTCGCCAATGTAAAGGAGCGAAGCTGCGAGGATCCGAAGTTGGCCCCGCCGATGCCGCAGTGATCTGATGCGACGAGACCGCCACCAAATTACATTCTGAAATTGCGCGAACTCCTGCCCCTCCCCCGCCCGTAGCAGCCCTCGCCGAAGATCCATCAACGCTTCGCGAGGCAGCATGACCGCACCAACCATCACATCCGAACTTGATGCCTATTTTCGCGACATCAGCCGCATCGCGCTGCTCGATCCGCTGGAAGAGCGGAGCCTCGCGTGGCGAATTGTCAACGACCAGTGTCACGAAGCCAAGTCACTGATGATTCAAGCCAACTTGCGGCTGGTCGTGAGCATCGCCAAACGATACGCTTCAAGGGGTATTCCGCTTGCAGACCTGATCAACGAGGGCAACCTCGGCTTGATCCGGGCGGTTGAGCGGTTCGATCCGGCGCTCGGCCATCGGTTCTCGACCTACGCAACTTGGTGGATTCGCAAGACCGTCAAACAATCAGTGGAAAGTAACGGGCATCTGTTGTATGTGCCCTCGTACATGCAGGCCCGGATGACCCGCTGGGGCGAGACGCTGCGCGAGCTCCAGGAAACACTGGGCCGCGCACCGACCCCACAGGAAATGGCTCGTGCCATGCAGGTGCCGCTGTGCAAACTGGATCTCATCCACCGCACGATGGCCGCCACCAAGGGCGTCGCAACTGGATCGGCTGGAAGCGATGACCGATCTGTTCCGATCGATCAATGCCCTGCGGACCGCTCAGAGCACGTCACGCTCAAACTCGAGCGGGCAGACGACATCGCCAAAATCCGGCGGCTGCTCGATGAACTCGATCCTGTGCATGTCCGCGTGATGTGCCTGCGGTTCGGCCTCGACGGCACCAAGCCCACGACGCTCAAGGAGACGGGCCGCGCGGTCGGTCTGACCCGCGAGCGAGTGCGGCAGATCGAGCAGCGGGCGCTGGAGCAGATTCGGCAGGCGTTCATTCCCGTTCGCCGCGCCGGCTGAGCGCAGTCAATCAATGACCTTCATGCCCGGTGGTGATGCCATCGGACCGCTGACGGCATTCCGCAGCGAGAGCAGCATCATCCCGAAGAAGATCAACTGGATGCCGAAGAGCAAGCCCGGCGCCCAAAGGGCGTCGGAGGGATACCAGAGAAAGAGCAGTACTGCGACCAGAATGCCCGCGATGCCGCTGATGACCTGAAGGCCCGGCGCGGTCAACGAGCGATATGGAAACCCGGATAGGTCTGAGATCCCGCGGATGAGCGAGACAATACCGAGCACCAGCGTGATCGCCTCTAACCCTTCGAAGGGCCAAACGAGCAGCAGTACGCCAAGTGCTCCGATCAGTATGGCTGAACCTGCAGTCGCTGCTCGATGTTCCACACCACCTGCAACGCTTCGAATCAGCCCGAGCACGCCGAGCATCACGGCCAAAACGCCGAGCGCCAACTCCAGTCCTTCACTCGCAATCATCGGAAAAACGACGGCGAGGATGCCGCCAAGGAGGCACACGATGCCCTCGACGAGCAGCAGACCCTTGCCTTGTCGAAGCAGTTCCTGAACTTGGGCAGGTGTCGGCGGGGTCGGGGCGGTGGACGTGCTCATGTGGGTCTCCTTCGGCGAAGGGTGGCATGCTACGGCACAGGAGTCGGGCACCGCCCTCCATTCCAACACAGGACCCGACATGAGTCGGGTCCCGCGCGGGTGCGTGTTGGGATGGGATGCGATTTGGCGGGACGTTCACGCACGACGCGCCGCCTCGCAGGGAAGCAAGTATCGTCAAGCCGTCTTGATGTCGATCCTCCGCGGCTTCCTTGCCTCGGCCTTCGGAAGCGTGACGCTCAAGACGCCGTCGCAGTAGGTGGCCGCGATGCCATCGGCATTGATACCGTCGCCGATTCTGAAGGATCGATGAAAGTCGCCGACGCCGTACTCCTGGCGGCGAACAGCACCGAGCGTGGCGTAGCGATCACTGACCTCGGCGTCGATCGTCAACGTATTGTCCTCGATCGAGATTACGATCAGCTCCGAGCAGGTGCCGGGCATATCCGCGATGACGCGGAACTCGGTGTCGGTTTCATACACATCGACAGGGGCCCGGTAGTTCTGGGGTCGCTTGACGGTATCGGTGGTGGTGCAGTAGTCGCGGCTGTCGGTGCCGCAACAGATCGTGTTGTGTGTCTGGTTGAACATGGGACTGATCCTTTCACCTCCGGAGGAGAGGAGGGCTGTGTGTTCAGTTCTCTTGGACCGCGACGCGACGCGTGCGGGTGCCTTCGAACTTGGGAATCGTGACGGTCAGGATGCCATCCGCAAGCGTGGCATCGATGTGGTCGGCGTCCACACTGGATGGAATCCGAACGAGCCGCTCGAACGTATTCGTCGATCGTTCGCGACGGAGCGAGGTAGAGTCCTCAGGTGCCTCGAGTGTCCGCGTTCCGGAAATCGTCAGCATGTTGTCAGCGATGGTCACGTCGAGGTCGGTTGCGGTCACGCCCGGCAGTTCGGCCTCAAAGAACAGATTGTTGTCATCCTCGATCATGTTGACGGCCGGGTGTGGCCTGATGGCATCGAGGAAACGGGTGGTCGGCAAGACCGAGGCAAGGGATGAGGTCGTCAGGCGATCGAAAACATGATCGATTTCGTGACGGACCGAGTCCATCGCGGTGGTTGCCGGTGCGAGAATGGTTCGGGTGTTCATGGCAGTGCTCCACATTGGTTGTCGGAGTCGTACTCCGGGGTTTGTGTATGTGCCGGCCCGATGCCGGCGGTCGACTTAAGAGCAGCAAGAGGCGTGCCAAGTCGCGAACTCGCCTCACATTCAGTGGTCACAATGCCACCTGCCACTTTCGAAACCACCCGCCAGAACGTCTGTGCGCACAGCCACGCCGGAGCACCTTCAAGCGCTCCGGCGTGGGTCGAAAGGAATCATCTTGGTCTCACTCAGCTGACCAGGACTCCTTCACGACTGACGTACTGTTCGCTGGTCGTCTCGATCTTCTTGGGAAGCACGATGCTCAACACACCGTTGACGATCCGAGTGGAGATTCCGGTTGTCTCGATGTCGAGGCCGATGGCGAACTCACGCCGCAGAACGCGGGGGGTTCGGCTCTCACAGTGAAGCATCGAGGCGTAGGAAGGTCGCTTGCTCGAGCGAGCAACGACGGCCTCGATGATGAGACGCCCGTTGGCGACGGTGATGTCCACGTCGTCGATGCTGACGCCGGGGAGATCCGCTTCGATGATCCAAGCATTGCCGTCCTCATAGACGTCGATCGGCATGATCGAGCCCTTGCCGCCGAAGTACTCGAAACCGTTGACCCACGGCTGAGCGGCGTTCATGGACTGCGTGTTCCATCCAAGGCCGAGGTTGGCGAGTTGACGAGCGGCCAGCATGGGGTTGACCAGTGCTGTTTGCACGATCTCAAGCGCCTCCTGGGGATTCGCGACGGCGACTTTGACGATCTTGCGAGCGAGGTCGAGGTCGAGGTTGGCGACTTGAACCAGTTTGGCTGCGGTCCATGTGCATCCACCGGCGATGGTGCCGAGGGAGGCAATGAACATCGGATCGATCGTGGCAATCTGCGAGGCGACATGGCCCAGTGCAGGATCCATGGCCGCGATTCGACCGATGATCGTCGGGGCAGAGTTGAGGTTCATGCCGTTGAAGCCGATGGTCGTCGGCAGCATGCCGTTGGACACGCTGGTGAAGGGCTTGCCCTGACCAGACGTTCCGAAGGGCATTGGCTGGATGCAGGTGCCGTACCAGTTGGTTCCGGCGGTGTTAAAGGTGTTGATCGGAGTTACACCGACGCCGAAGTTCGGCATGCCGGTGGTGTTCGTGGTGTATCCGTCAGCGACGAATGAACCACTGCAGCGATCGGTGAAGGTGCTTGTGCAACCACGATTGTCTTTGACCTGTACTTTGATAGCCATTTTCGAGCTCCTTGAGGTTGAGGTCACTCAGGAGACCGATACG
>JASMMN010000147.1 GCA_030748155.1 Phycisphaerales bacterium | reverse complement strand
GTGGTACCTCCGGTTTGCCGCGGAGCATTTCTGCCGAGCGATCGATGGTGGGTTCTTCGGAGCTATCCTCGGGAGAGTTTGCGGCATCTGCGTCGAGATGGTCTGTATCGCTCATGGATGGATGCAGCATACAGACACCGACGATGCCAACGAGGGCTGAGTTTGGCTCGGCAGGCTTCGGGGCGATATCCTGCCGGTCATGTCGATGCACATGATGTCGTTGGTGATGATGTTGGCCCCCTCCGATCCGACCGGTTCCGGCGACGTGGCCAAGGACGTCGTGGAATCGGAACTCGTCACCCTTTTGACGATGCTCGGCATTGTTGTTGTCGCCGCGATCGTGGCGCACGTGGTGCTTGGATGGTTGCTCTCACGGCTCTCTCGCCTCTCGCGCGGTCGGCTGCGGTGGGGTGGGGTACTCGCGGAGGCTGCGAAGTTCCCCGTCGGTCTTGCGATCTGGCTGCTTGCCGCAACGTGGGTGCTTGAACACGCCTCTGCGTTGTGGGTGTTCTTCTCCAAGGGGGACGCCAATGTGGCGACCGATGTGGATCACTTCGTTCACATGATTCTTCCGGCGATGAGGATCATCATTGCAGTGTTCTGCGGCACACTCTTCGTCTCCCGATCGGTTCGCCGCGCGCAGCACGTGATCGAGCAGCAGGCCGCCGACACCGGATCCGAAATGGACATGACCGCGCTGCAGGCGCTCTTCGGTATCGGTGTCGTTTTTGTGTGGATCATCGGAGTGATTGTCGGCATGCAGTCGCTCGGCATGAACATGAGCGCGATTTTGACGATCGGCGGCATCGGGTCTGCTGCATTCGCCTTTGCGTCCAAGGATGTCATCGCCAACTTTTTCGGTGGCATCATGGTGCTCTTCAACAGGCCGTTCCGAGTGGGGGACTGGGTGATCATCAAGGGTATTGAAGGAGGCATTGAACGAATCGGCCTGTATGCCACGCATATCAGAACGGGTGACAAGCGGTTGGTATATGTCCCGAATTCTGTATTCGTCTCCGGTGTAATCGAGAATACGTCTGAGCGGACGAATCGGCGACTCAGTGAGACGATCGGTGTGCGGTACGACGACTTTGACGCCGTGGAGTCGATTATCGCCGATCTGGAGCAACTTTTTGCAGGTGATGAGTCCATCGATCACGATCAGGCCGTTCGCGTTTCGTTCGGTGGATATGGCGACTCAACAATCGACATCTCGATTCTGGCATTTACATGTACGACTTCGATCGCTGAGTTCGGCAAGATTCGCGAGCGTCTCATGCTTGAAGTGGGGCGTGTTGTGCACAAGCATGGCGCTGACTTCGCCTTCCCGACCATGACGGTGGATATGCCGGCTCAGACAACGTGACTCGCAATGTGGGTTCGGTGAGTTCAAGTGCAACTTGTGCCGAATTCAAACACCTGCACGACAATCCGCTCCCCGGTTATCGGAGAGCGGATTGAGTTTGTTCAAGACTGCGGTCGAGTAGAGGGGGTTTACTCGATCCCGCGACCTTCCTGTTTGTCCTGCTCGTTGCCGATCAGGGCACCCGCCCCGGCGCCGATCGCGCCGCCAACACCTGCGCCAACGGGTCCGGCGATCAACGCGCCACTGGCTGCGCCAGCGCCGCCGCCGATGAGGGCATCTGTGCCGGCGTGGGTATCACACCCTGCAAGTCCGGCCGCTGCTAGGGTGGTGAGTGTGAGTGCAATGATGGTTCGCATGGTGTGGATCTCCTGTTTGGGACAGTGTGTCATGAATGGTGCCGCCGTGTCAATGCGGGGAACCGGGTAGTTGCTCGCTTGGCCAAGGATTGAGAATGTGGCAGGCCCTTCCTGTCCGTGCGACGTAGTCCTGATGATAGGCTTCTGCAGGGTGGAATGCGCGGGCGGCTTGAATGTCGGTAGCGATCGGGAGGGTGTATTTACCCGATTCGTCGAGTTCCCTGACGGCCTGTCGGGCAATTGCCTCCTGCTCCGGCGATGTGAACCAGATGCCTGATCGGTACTGCGTGCCGATATCCGGACCTTGACGGTCGACTTCGGTCGGATCGTGCATCCGAAAGAAGGCATCCACAAGTTCACGATACGAAATCTGCATCGGGTCGAACAGAACCTTGACGGTTTCGGCATGACCGCTGGTGCCCGAGCATACTTCCTCGTAGGAAGTGTCACCTTTCTTGCCTTGCATGTAGCCGCTTTCTGCGTCAATGACACCAGGCCCCTTGCCGAAGTAGTGTTCGATGCCCCAGAAACACCCGCCTGCGAAGTAGCCCACTTCTGTTGGTCGGGGTTTCATGGTGACAGGCACGTCTGAGCTCTGTTCATGAAACACAAGGGAGGCTGAGTTCAGGCAGTGTCGCTCACCAGTGGGAGCTGGACCGTCTGCGAAAACGTGTCCAAGATGTGATCCACATCGAGCACACTCGATTTCGGTTCTGAACATGCCATGTGAACGGTCATCCACGCGAGCAACATGGTCGATGTCACAGGGCTGGAAGAAACTGGGCCAGCCGCTGTCCGACGTGTACTTGTGTTCGCTCGAGAACAGTGGAAGACCGCAGACGACACAGGTGTATATGCCGGGTTTTTTGTTGTCCAGAAGCGTGCCACAGAACGCCGGTTCGGTACCTGCTCGTTGGGTGATTTCGACGGTCTTCGGGTCGAGTTTGGCGACCATGCCCGCATGGTTCGCTTCACTGGGAGGCGTCAGGTCAAACCCACTCTTGGAAATGGAGGTCATGGGGCGTTCATCCTGTCGGTCAGGCTGCGTGCCGGCGTCGTGTGGCCGGTGGCAGGCAAGAAGCAGAAATCCGGTGAGGGTGAGAAGGAATGTCATGAGACACCGCATCGTGTCATGGTACGCAGCGGAAGTGGGCTGGCGTTCTCGCTTCCGGAGAGTTTCAGTACGATATGCCGGCTCATGCAGATGGAACTGGTCAAGACGTTTCGATTCGAGGCTGCCCACTGGTTGCCGACCTTCACCGAGGGACACAAGTGCCGGCGGATGCACGGTCACTCATTCGAGGTTGATGTGGCGGTATCTGGATCTGTCGATCCGGAGAGGGGCTACCTGATCGACTACGGCGATATTGCGGCCGCGTGGGCGTCGCTTGATGCCAAACTTGACCATCGCCTGCTCAACGAGATTGAGGGGCTTGAGAACCCAACCAGCGAGATGCTCGCCGTCTGGATCTGGGAGCGTCTGAAGCCCTCGCTCCCCATGCTGGAGTCCATCACCGTCCACGAGACCTGCACCAGCAGTTGTGTATACCGCGGCTGAAGCGGTACCCCTCGGTGCTCTACACTGTGCGGTCCAAAGGAGGCCCTCGCCATGTCGGTTATCCCCGCTGTTCATGTCATAAACGGCACCCGTGTTGATGCGATGAAAGCATCGGGCACCTTCGCCGATGTCAACCCTGCTACGGGTCAGGTGCTAGCCGAGGTGCCGCTTGACGGAGCCGCCGCCGTTGATGCAGCAGTGCGCTCCTCCGCCGAGGCCTTCCCTGCATGGTCGCAGACCCCGGTGGGCGAGCGCTGCCAGGTGCTCTTCACCTATAAGCAGGTACTCGAAGATCACTTTGATGAACTTGTCGATCTGATTGTGGTTGAACACGGCAAGAACGTGCCGGAGGCCCGCGGGGACGTGCGGCGGGGAATCGACTGCATCGAATACGCCTGCGGGGCGCCATCGCTCCTGATGGGGCGGACACTGCCGCGGATCGCCGTGTCGAGCTCCTTCAGCCGCGAACGTGATGAGAATATCCCGCTCGATAGCACGATGGAACGCGTCCCGCTCGGTGTGTGCGCCGGCATCACACCCTTCAACTTCCCGATCATGGTCCCAATGTGGATGTGGCCGATGGCGATCGCCTGCGGCAACACCTTCGTTCTCAAACCAAGTGAGAAGGTGTCGCTGTGCGCAGTCCGCGAGGTGGAACTTGCCTACGAGGCGGGGCTGCCCAAGGGCGTCCTCAATCTCGTTCTCGGCGGCGTCGAGGCCTCGACGGAACTGATCACGCACCCGGACGTCAAGGCCGTGTCATTCGTGGGCTCCACGCCGGTTGCCAAACACGTCTATGCCACGGCGACCGCGGCTGGCAAGCGTGCTCAGTGCATGGGCGGCGCAAAGAACTGCATGCTCATCATGCCCGACGCCAATCGTGAAGCGGCCGTTGATGGTGTGTTGGGTTCCGCCTTCGGAAACACCGGGCAGCGATGTCTGGCCGGATCGGTCGCCATTCCGGTCGGCGAGGCCGCCGAGTGGTTCGTGCCTGCAATCGTCGATGCGGCCAAGGGCATCAAGACCGCCGCGGGCAGCGATGCCCAGTGCGGTATGGGACCACTCATTGACGCGTCGAGTTGCGAGCGGGTCACACGCGCCATCGAGACCGGGGTTCAGGAAGGGGCCGAGTTGCTGCTCGACGGGCGAGAGGCTCCGATGCCAAGCGGCGACTGCTTCGTCGGCCCAACCATCTTCAACGGCGTCACTCCCGGAATGTCCCTTGCCGAGAATGAGATATTCGGTCCGGTCCTCTCCATCATGCCACGAGCGACGCTCGATGACGCCATCGACGTGACGCAACAGTCACCATTTGGAAACATGGCGGTCATGTTCACATCGAGCGGCTACGCGGCCAATCGATTCCGCTCCGAAGCGGGTGCCGGCATGATCGGCATCAACGTCGGCGTCCCGGCACCGATGGCGGTATTCCCGTTCTCCGGCTGGAAAGATTCATTCTTCGGCACGCTCCATGCCAATGGGGAGGATGCGGTGCGGTTCTTTACCGAGTGCCGAATTCTCGTCAGCCGCTGGTTCTGATTTGAAAGGACGCTCATGGCCCGCATCACTCGCGCCGCGATCATTCAAGCATCCAATGCATTGCCCGACACAACGGACGTGCACGCCATCAAGCAGGCGATGATCGACAAACATGTACCGCTCATCGCGCAGGCCGCCGAGCAGGGTGCACAGATCTGTTGTTTGCAGGAGATATTCTCCGGGCCGTACTTCTGCGCCGAGCAGGACATTCGCTGGTACGAAACCGCCGAGCCGGTGCCGGACGGCCCGACCGTCACATTCATGCAGCAACTCGCCAAGGAACACGGCATGATCATGGTCGTGCCGATCTACGAACAGGCCATGACGGGCGTGTACTACAACACCGCTGCCGTCATCGATGAGCACGGTGAGTATCTCGGACGCTACCGCAAGCACCACATCCCGCACTGCAATCCCGGCTTCTGGGAGAAGTTCTACTTCACCCCCGGAAACGAGGGGTATCCGGTGTTTCAGACGAGCGCCGGAACGATCGGCGTGTACATCTGTTACGACCGCCACTTCCCGGAAGGAGCGCGGGCACTCGGCCTCGCCGGGGCGGAAATCGTGTTCAATCCTTCTGCCACCGTCGCTGGACTCAGCGAGTACCTCTGGAAACTCGAACAACCCGCGCACGCTGTTGCGAACCAGTTCTACGTCGGTGCGATCAACCGTGTCGGTACTGAGGCCCCCTGGAACATCGGCACGTTCTACGGGCAGTCCTACTTCTGTGATCCTCGCGGACAGATCATGGTCGAGGGGAGCCGCGACGATGACGAAGTCGTGATTGCCGATCTCGATCTGGATCTGATCGAAGAAGTCCGCAACACGTGGCAGTTCTTCCGCGATCGCCGCCCTGAGAGTTACGGAGCGCTGACCGAAGAATGAGCGGATCACTGAGCAACGCCGATCTCGCGCCGGTTCCGCCGGAGCAGCGAACCTGGTCCCGGTGGAACATCGCGGCCCTCTGGATCGGCATGGCGGTATGCATACCGACCTACATGCTCGCGGCCGGGATGATTGCCGCCGGCATGACCTGGTGGCAGGCGGTTCTGACGGTGC
>JASMMN010000146.1 GCA_030748155.1 Phycisphaerales bacterium | reverse complement strand
CTTGGTGTCTTGGTGGGTGTCCGGGATTGTCTTGTCTGTCTCGGGATTGTCTTGGTGTCTTGGTGGGTGTCCGGGATTGTCTTGTCTTGGTGTCTTGGTGGGTGTCCGGGATTGTCTCGCGGGATTGTCTCCACAGGGTGTCCGGGATTGCCTTGGTGTCTTGGTGGGTGTCCGGGATTGTCCTGTCCGGGATTGTCCGGGATTGTCCGGGACTGTCTGTCCGGGGATTGTCCGCACCGGGTATCTTCTGCCCATATGCGTGGCGTCCAGAGAATTCAAGTCATCAAGTGCGGCGGATCCGTACTCGATACCGAAGAAGCCATTGCGGACACTTGCAGGTATATCGCCTCCTTGGCAACCCCCAACGAGCCGCTGGTTGTGGTGGTATCGGCGCCGGCCGGGGTTACCGATGCGTTGTACCAATCAGTGCCACTGGAGGCATCAACTTCGGGGGACGAGATCGCCGAGCACGTCTCATCGGGCGAGCGGAAGATGGCTGCACGCCTCACTGAACACCTCCAGTCACTGGGAGTACAGGCAGCGACGTTGTCCGTGCATGACATCGGACTGCGAGCAAGTGGCCCCCCGCTGGACGCCGACCCCGTTTCACTCGACGTCAAGGCCATTCTCACGGCGTTCAACGCAGACCCCGTACTCGTCATCCCTGGCTTCGCCGGCGTGGGAAGTTCTGGGGCTCGGAGACTTCTTGGGCGGGGAGGCTCGGATCTGTCGGCGGTTTTCATCGCATGCGAGCTCGGGGCCTCCTGCCGCCTGCTGCAACAGGCGCCCGGGGTTTTCGAACAAGACCCCGAAGGTCGGGCCGATACGCCACCGCGGTTTGCATCGCTGCACTGGGATGATCTCTTGGATCTCGACACCGAGGTCGTGCAGGGCAAGGCCGTCCGCCTCGCCAAGCAGCGGCGGCTGGAGTTCGTCGTCAGTGCAATCACACCGGACTTCGATACCGTTGTTGGTGACGTGCTGCCAGTCATGACCACGGAGCGCTCGCGGCATGCATCTTCCTGAACTCTCGCGGATCGCAATCGCAGGTGCTGGCGGTCTCGTCGGCCAGGAACTTCAATCGATTCTGCTCGAGCGGAGGGTCCAACAGTCGGCCCTTGACTGTAGCGGATCTGCATCGGCGTGCAAACTTGCGTTCCTCGCGGTTCCAGAATCGACCGCCTCCTCGCTCGCAGACGCGTTTGTCAGCAGTGGTGCCATTGTCATCGACCTCTCCGCCGCGTCGCGAGTACGCGACCAGGTGCCGTTGGTGGTTCCGTCGATCAATGGACATGTGCTTGAGCGGAATCCGGCAATCATCGCCAGTCCGAATTGCACAGCCACGATCCTCTCCACCGCCCTTGCCCCGCTGCGGCAGTTCGACATGGCATCTGTGCATGTGAGTACCTACCAGGCGGTTTCGGGCGCTGGCCAAGAGGCGCTGCGGGAGTTGGATTCCGGTCCTGCAGACTCGGAACCGGTCCTCGGCGAGCCCCTCTGCGGCAATGTCTTTCGGCATGAGTCTCCTGTGGACCGCTGTGGTCACACCGGCGAAGAACGGAAGCTCATTGACGAGTCGCGTCGCCTCTTGGACCTGCCGAATCTCCAAGTCTCCGCCACCTGCATGCGGGTGCCGACACGCCGCTCACATCTCGAATCGGTGTCGGTCCAGTTGGGGAATCCTCCGCCGATCGAGCAAGTCGCCGGTCAACTGGCCGACCAGGAGGGCATCACACTGCTTCGATCGAAGTGCCCAACTGCGGTGGGCTCGGAAGGACGTGACGATATCCTCGTCGGCCATCTCCGCATGACGGGCCCGGACACCGTGTCGTTTGTTGTCGCCGGCGACCAACTGCGGGTTGGTGCCGCCCTGAACGCGGTGCAAATCGCAGAGCAACTACCAGACTGATACCATCGCCCACATGACCAATCTGGCCGTCACCGTCAATGGACTGAAATTCAAGAACCCATTTGTGATCGGTTCGGGGCCACCCGGAACCAACGCCAACGTCATCAACAAGGCCTTCGCGGAAGGCTGGGGCGGTGTCGTCGCCAAGACCATTAGTCTTGAGGCCGACAAGGTGACCAATGTTGCGCCGCGGTATGCCAGAATGCGGGCGGAGGGGTCCAAGGAAGTCTTTGGTTGGGAGAACATCGAACTCATCAGCGATCGGCCGTTTGAGACGTGGCTTGATGAGTTCAAGGCCATCAAGGATGCGCATCCGGAAGGGATTCTGATTGCGTCGATCATGGAGGAGTATCGACGGGATGCGTGGATCGAAATCGTCGAGCGATGCCAAGAAGTCGGCGTTGACGCATTTGAACTGAATTTCTCGTGTCCACACGGCTTGCCCGAGCGGAAAATGGGTATGGCGATGGGCGAGAACCCGGACATCGTGGCTGAAGTCAGCGGCTGGGCAATGGAAGCGGCGACCATTCCGATATGGGCCAAGATGACACCGAACGTCACGCACATCACCGATCCAGGACGGACCGCCCTCGAAGCCGGCTGCCATGGGCTTGCGGCGATCAATACGATTCTCAGTGTGATGGGCGTTGATCTCGGCACGCTGCGCCCGATGCCCACGGTCGAGGGCTACGCCGTGCCGGGTGGATACTCCTGCAAGGCGGTGCGCCCGATCGCACTGCGGATGGTGATGGAACTCGCCCGCATGCAGACCGAAGACTTCCCTGAGACGACGATCAGTGGCATTGGCGGCATCGAAACCGGCGAGGACGCGGCCCAGTTCATCCTGCTCGGCGCGCACACAGTGCAGGTCTGCACCGGTGTCATGATTCACGGATACGGCATGGTCAAGGACATGTGCGAGCAGCTCGCCGCGTTCATGAACAAACACGACTTCTCGTCAATTGACGAGTTCCGCGGCGCGAGCCTGCCCTACTTCAGTACCCACGCCGATCTCGTGCGCCGCCAAGCCGAGGCCAAAGCAGCCGCCAAAGCAAGGCGAGAAGGCATGGTCGAGAAAGACACGCAGTGGGAAGGTGACAAGTTCGTCGAGCAATCAGATCGCTTGGTCTCCAACGACTAACGTGCCAGTACGAGCAAAGCCGGTAACTTCAAACCGATGCAGTCAAGCCGGTCATTTCGAGCCGAATTCAAACGCCGGCTGCGGACGCGATCGGTTTCGCTCAGTCTCCTCGCAGCAGGAGTCTGCGCCGCCGTATTCATCGGATCGGCCTTGCTTGGGCGATCTTACGGCCCATCGTTCTTGACACTGCTCTTCGCCTTCCTCGGCAGCGGTACACTCGTGGTCGCCGGTTCCTCGTGGATCTCGTTCCCGCTCCGCGATTCCGAGAAGCGGATCGCCTGCAGCCGATGTCTGTACGACGCACAGCACCTGCCAATCGAATCTTCGAGGTGTCCGGAGTGCGGTACGCCACTCACACAAGCAGACCGAATCCCCCGAAGCCGCCCCGCCCCGATTCGAATCACGGCGGTCGGCTTCGGCCTCTTCGCCCTCGGGCCGCCGCATTCGCCTTCGCGTCGCTGCTCCTCCATCTGCACCTCAACGGCGTCTTCGCTGAGTAAGCGTATACACCCCTGACCGACGGTCGCTTGCTCCACCTCCGCTGTAGACACATATGAATCAACAATGGCAGAACTCATTGTCAATACCCACGATGAAGAGTCCGACGGTCAGTGTGTTGGGGGGCGGGGGATGTAGCGTCCGCCGCTGCTGCCGCCGGTGTAGCGACCATCGCGGGCGACGACGGTGCCGCGAAGGAAAACCAGTTTCGACCGACCTTTGCGGGGCATCCCCTCGTAGCCGCAGTAGTCGGTTTGGCTCTCACTGACTGACTGCGAGAAGGTTCCTTTGAAGGCGGGGTCGTAGATCACCAGATCGGCATCACTGCCCTCGGCGATTTCGCCCTTCCGGGGGTACAAGCCGAAAATCTTCGCCGCCTGCGTGCTGCAGGCGCTGACCATGGTCTGCAGATCGATCCGCCCCTCGCAGACACCATGCGTGTGGATCAGATCAACGCGTTCTTGAATGCCTGGAATCCCGTTCGGAATGAGCGTAAACGCCTCGCGGCCCATGTCTTTCTGCCCCCGGAAACTGAAGGGCGCGTGGTCGGTACCGATCGTGACCATGTCGCCCGAAGCGAGGGCTTTCCAGAGGTGTTCGTGCTCCTCTGCGTCACGAAGCGGTGGGGACATGACGTACTTGGCACCCTCGAAATCCGGGCGTTCGGCGTAGGTCTTGTCGAGTACGAGATGCGGTGCCACTGCCTCGACGAATACGTTCACGCCCCTGCCCTTGGCATCCATTGCCTGCTCAACCGCATCACGGCAAGATGTGTGCACGATGTAGACATGGGCGCCGGTCAGTTCGGCGAAGGCGCACAGATGACCGACTCCGTCCGCCTCCACGCATCGTGGTCGCGATGGCTCGTGCCACTGCGGCCCGGTCTTTCCCTCGGCGATCAGTCGCTTCTGCATCGCATCTACCGCCTCGGCATTCTCGCAGTGGGCGGTGATGATGACGCCGAGTTCCCTAGCGATCTCCATGAGTTCAAAAAGTTGCTCGTCCGCGATGTCAAGGGCGCCCTTGTAGGCAAGAAAGACCTTGAAACTCGCGACACCGTCATTGGCAACCAAGTCACGGACTTGCTGCTTGGCGACATCATCGAACCGCACAACCGAGAGATGAAAGGTGAAATCGCAACAGGCCCCCGCTTCCGCGAGTCTCTTCCACTCATCAAATGCAGCACGTGGCTCATCGTCCGGGCCGGGACAGATCATCTCGATCACCGTCGTCGTGCCGCCAGCGAGCGCCGCCCTTGTTGCCGAAGCATGGTCGTCGATCGCGTTCGTTCCCATGAAAGGCAGATGAATGTGCACGTGCGGATCGATGAAGCCCGGAAAGACGTACTTGCCGCTGGCATCAATGACTTCCGCATCAGGACAACCGGCCGGATCAATGGCATCGGCCACCTTGACGATTGTCTCCCCCTCAATCAGAACATCCGCCTCGCGATCTGCGTCCGCAGTAATCACCCTGCCATTCTTGATGAGTATCGACATCTAGGACACCTCACTCAGACAAATATCAAGCACCTTGCACAGGAAGTCGCAGTCATCCCGCTGGATGCACATGGGCGGCTTGATTCGCAGAACATTTCCGTACAGACCGCCCTTGCCGACAAGCAGTCCCAGATCCCTTGCCCGCTCGTGGACCTTGGCGGTCTCGGCGGTCGCAGGCGTCTTGGTGTCACGGTCCGCCACGAGTTCCATTCCGAGCATGAGCCCCTGACCACGGACATCACCGACGATCACATGCCGTGACTGCAGATCCTCGAGGCCCTGTTTGAGATACCCGCCTACATCAGCGGCATGCTGCTGCACGTTGTCTTCAAGCAGCACGTCGAGTGTCGCAAGACCTTGCGCCATCGAGACCGGGTTTCCACCATATGTGTTGAAGTGCAGCCGCTGTTTCATGCAATCGGCAACATCGGCCCTCGCCACGCAACACGCCAGCGGCGCGCCATTGCCGATGCCCTTTGCCATCGTGACGATGTCAGGCTTCACGCCGTGACTCTCGAAGCCCCAGAACTTCGTGCCTGTGCGGCCAAAGCCCGTTTGCACTTCATCGCTGATGCACAAGCCGCCGTGTGCTCGGATCAACGCATAGACCTTGGACAGGTACCCGTCCGGCAGCTCAATCGTTCCGCCGACACCCTGAATCGGTTCGGCGATGAAGCCGGCGACTGCGCCAGACGTGGCGTGGAGCAGCACATCCTCGACCTCGGCCGCATACTTCGCAGCCGCGTCCGGATCGTCGTATCCATGAGGGCCGCGATATCGGTCCGGCGACTTCACATGCTTGATGCCGAATCCGTGCGGATACGGATACTTCCACGAATGCAGTGCCGTCAGGCCCATCGCCTGATTGCTCAGACCGTGATAGGCGTTGCGGAGCGCAAGGATGTCGAAATTGCCGGTATGCAACCGGGCCATCAGCATGGCCAGTTCGTTGGCCTCGCTGCCGGAGTTGGTGAAGTAACACACACCGAGCCCCGAGTCCTGCGGAAACGTCGAAATGAGTTTCTTGCCGAACTCGGCGATGTTCGGATTCAGATAGATCGTGGTCGTGTGCTGCAGGCGTTCGTTCTGCTCACGTACCGCCTCGACGATCTTGGGATGACAATGGCCGACCGAGACCGTGACGATTCCGGCGATGCCGTCGAGATAGCGGCGGCCAGTTTCATCAAAGAGCCACTGCATGTGCCCCTCGACGATCATGATCGGTTCGGCGTAGTAGGTCACGAGCGCGGGCGTGAGGAATTCACGCCGCATATCGAGCACCGCTTCGCGGGTCGGTCCCTCGTAAGGGCGCGGTTGATGCGTGCAGGCCGGCATCACGGGCTGGTTGGTCATGTGGCGTTGTCTCCGATGACGGGAAGTCTCTTGAAAAGCCAGTAGAAGAGCATCGCGAGCGGAAGGCCGATGAACCACGCATACCCGTAGATCTGATCGAAGAACGCGTGAAAGAAGGCCTCTTCGGTTCCAGCGGTTGCGGTGACCGCATTGATGAACCCGGGCAAATTCGGCAGCACGGCAAACACCAGAGCCAGCATGGCTGCGGTGCTGACACCGGCATACTCCCCCTTCGGGTCATACAGAGCATCCGCATTCAGTTTGGTCCGCCGCACGATGAAGTAGTCGCAGAGCATGATGCCTGCGATCGGTCCGAGCAACGCGCTGTACCCGATCAGCCACACGAAGATGTAATCCGACAAGTCCGTCATGAGCCGCCACGGCATGATGAGGATGCCGATGACCGCGGTGATCATCGCGCCTCCACGGAACCCGATCACCGAGGGGGCCAGATTCGAGAACCCGTTGGCCGGGCTGACGACATTGGCGGCCAGATTGGTCGAGAGTGTCGCAATGAGCAGCGCGATCATCGAAATGAC
The DNA here is from genome assembly GCA_030748155.1 of Phycisphaerales bacterium. Taxonomy (GTDB): domain Bacteria; phylum Planctomycetota; class Phycisphaerae; order Phycisphaerales; family SM1A02; genus UBA12567. Next base: position 716 of record JASMMN010000146.1, on the reverse strand, counting down.
CACAACAAGTGGCGAGCCCATGCGAGCGACGAGCGCGACCGGATCCCAGATCGCTTCGCCGTAGAGCACGACGGTCGCGCCGGTCACGATGATGCCGACGAAGGAGAAGAGCGTCATGGTCGAGGGCAGCCCGAGCAACTGTCCGGCGGCCTGGTCCTGTTGGCTTCGGCAGTATCTGGTGAAATCCGGGATGTTCAGGCTGAGCGTCGCCCAGAATCCGACCATGGCGGTCAGTTGCGGGAAAAAGATCGTCCAGAATGACACCCCTTCCTCGCGCGACGTGCCGCTTGTGAAGAGCGCCATGCTGTCATCAACGGCGACGAATGCCCAGATCAACAGCGCCACGCCGCACGCAATCAGGAACGGTGCCGCGTATGCCTCCACCCACTTGATGGACTCGATTCCCGTAAGAACGATGGCGACATGCAGAATCCAGAAAGCGAAGAAGCACAGAAACTGCCCAATCGAGATATCGAGGAACGGCAGGATGTCCGCCTCGGTTGCCGGCATGATCCACTCAAGGGCTCCAAGAATGGAGTAGATGGCCGCGCCACCGATCCATGTCTGAATGCCGAACCAGCCGCAGGCCACGACTGCGCGAGCGATTGCGGGGATATGGGCCCCCACCGTTCCGAAACTCGCACGGGCCAGCACCGGAAACGGCACGCCGTACTTGGTACCGCCATGACCATTGGCGATCATCGGCACCAGCACGA
>JASMMN010000145.1 GCA_030748155.1 Phycisphaerales bacterium | reverse complement strand
GACTCCGTCGCTCGGGGGCCGCGTACCGGTGGTTTAGTAAGACTCCGCGCTCCGGTTGGAGTGCGTAGGCCCCGAAGGGCAATCGGCAAGAAACGCTGGCGAACTTTCGAGGTCGCGGCGTGAACTCAGAAGATGAGTGTGTTCAGGCGATGTGGGAATGAGAATGATCTTGGTGTCGTTGAACACCGGTGTGCCCGTATCGCTGGGCAGTTTGCCCAATGGATTTCAGAGATTCCGCGTGGTCGACACAGCTTCCGGAACCTCCAAAGACTGACACCATTCCCTGACATGAAAGTGGTTCGGTGGTGTCCCGACGGCATCGTCGATGAGTATCGGGGATGCGAAGTTCTCTGGGACCGTTCGATTTGCGAGGTCCATCGATGAAGTGCCGTTCAGGGGGAAGACGTGTAGTCGGGGAAGCGTAGCAATGCCGAAGCGAGGTGGCGAAGTACCGCGGGAAGTGGCGGCGAGATCGGGCATTTCGACCAGCGACAGGATCCACAAGTAATACTCTTGATTGGCCAGCGCGTCACTTCGGCGAATGAGTAACCCGCCGATGCCGGTGCGTCGAGACCACTCGAAGTTGTTGCGAAAACTTGGTCCGGCGGCATCCTTCCACGTATCAAGCGTGGCTTCGGGGAGTTCGGCCATGGGCAGTGGCAATACATGCAGCCGTTGCTCGCCGGGCAGCGTGAGTTCTCGGATCTGCCCTCGTTTGATTTGCTTGGCGCTCAGCACCGTTTTCTTGTCGAGCCGGGTTGGATTGATGGCCGAGAGGTGCTGGATGACTAAGTGTTCACTCGTCCGAACAAAGCGGCACTGTTTGCCTGAGACCTTGCGAGACTCGCGATCGTTGGCATCCGTGCGAGGCATCTTCCACGTGACGATATCTGCTTCGGCGCGATCTTTGCCAAGTGCAACGGTTTCGCCGGTCAAAACGAGGAGGCGGGTAGAAGTGATCGCATCTTCGATGACACATTTTGACAGGGCATCTCCAGGTCTCGCAAGGAGGGGCGAGGGGCGGTCCTCTACGCGGCCTTCATAGAACAGATCGATCATCACAAAGCTGGGTGTTCGTTCGCGGTTGATGAGATCGTTGACGCTGATGGTGTCCGGGAGGTTGATGAGATTGCTCAGATCAATTTCATTGATGGCACCCATTCCGCCCCGTTCACCGCTGGTCTCGATCAAGCGATGTACGTTGACGTTGATGTCTTGGCGGTCTTCGGTGTAGGCCAGCACCGCAAGCGTACATTCGCCGGTGAAACGGTGCTTGCCGTCGTCCCCTGCGTCGATGATGACTTCGATGTCCAGCCTCGCATCGCCAGCGCTGCCAATGCTGGTGTCGGTCGGGCGTGGCAAGTGCAGGCTCACGGTTTGCGTTCGTGTGCTTCCGGCGTGGAGCCGAAGTACCTTTCGCTCCAGCGTGGCGAGAACGCGGCTGTCAAGGTGGATCTCTACACCGAAATGTTCCTCCACGCTGGTATTCTGGAATCGCAGATCCAGCACCGCATGAAGCCCCTCCATGTAGAGGCGACTGGTGTTGATGGCGACTTGGATGGGGGAGTCAAACCCGGTCATTGGCATTCCTGTGGAAGTGGCAGGGGGCCACAATGGGTTTCAGGGTAGCGAAAAGTGAGCATTGGTGGTACAAAAATCCTCTGTGTCGCGAGTCGGTCCCCCTGCTCGTCCATGCGTCGCCGTGTCGGATTCAGCGGCGTCGCACCCGCACACGCCCAGCAATCCACCGCCCGCACTTATTCATGCGTCGCCGTGTCAGTTCCGCGCATGGATTCTGAGGCGGCATCCGATTTCCCGCGGCAGTGATGCCGCAGACGGCGTGATGAGGCGATGCTTTGGTAGGATTCGGCGTCCATGACCCGCCATCCGGATGAATTTGAATCCACCGTGCTTGCGCTCGATCCGGCCGAGGTGCTATGCGGTCGATATCGGTTGGTGCGTGAGATTGGTCGTGGTGGGATGAGCGTGATTTGGCTGGCGACAGATTTGACGCTGGACGACCGGGAAGTGGCG
>JASMMN010000144.1 GCA_030748155.1 Phycisphaerales bacterium | reverse complement strand
CTTACAGTCGGAAATCCGGATGCACGTACACCCGGGCGGACCCGTTTCAACACGTTCTACACGTATCGGACGCAGAATTGAAGGCTCTTGACGAAAAATTTTTATTCGACCTCGTGGAGACCTGCACCGATCGTGCTTCTGCAACCACGACATCTCCATAACTTCACGTATGCTTGTTCGCATCACTTGTTCCTTTGCAGAAACGCAACACCACACATGATCGCAACCCATACACTGCAAAATGGTCTGCAACTAGCAGTTGAACAGGTCGGTTCCGCCGCATCCGCGTCGATGCATCTCTTGGTGCCAGCCGGGTCCATGCGCGACACGGATACCACCGACGGAATCGCCGCTCTCTTTCTTGAAATGCTGTTTCGGGGCACAAAATCGCTGAGAAACAAGGAGTTGACACGCGCGTTTGACTGTGCCGGAATGCAACGAAATGGTTCGGTTGGTGCACGCTTTCTTCATCTCACTGCTACAACAACGGCCGATGGCATGGAGCAGGCAATCCGGCTGCTGCTATCGGTCGCCATGGAGCCGAGTTTTCCCGAGTCCCAACTCGAAGCATCGCGTGAGGGATGTCTTCAGAGCCTCGCTCACCTTGCAGATGACCCCGCAGAAGAAGTTGGATTTTTTTTGCGAAACCGCCATTTGAATCGCCCATTTCACCGAAGCGGACTCGGAACTTTCGATGGACTCACTGGCATCACAACGGACGATCTCAAGACGAGATTGGCAGAGTGCGTCGTTCCAGAAGGCTCCATTCTCTCGGTTGTCGGTGGGATCGATGCGGGTGAATGTTTGGACATCGTTGGCCGCCTCAGTGACACATGGACCGGATCGGCCGCTCCCGCCCCCACATCGAAGCCCGCTCCACTCGGACGTCGACTCATCGAACGCCCCACATCACAGGTCCATCTGAGTATGGCATGGGATGCGCCTCCGGCAGGTGATACAGCGGCCGTACTTGAGTGGCTCGTCTGTGGTTCGCTCGGCGGAACAACCAGTGGCCGGCTCTTCACCGAAGTCAGGCAGCGACGTTCTCTCTGCTATTCCATCGGCACCCGCTACATCCGCTCACCTGAACAGGGGTGGGTGTCACTGCATGCTGGTACCACACCGGAGCATGCCGAGGAGTTTGTGCAGACATGCCTCGATGAGATCGTCCGCATCGCACGCGACCTCAGCCGTGATGAAATCGAGCGTACACGGCGATCCATCATCAGTTCGATCATCCTGCAAGGTGAATCCACCCGAGCCCGAGCTGCACAGTTGGCCGTTGACTTGGCACACACTGGTTCGTGCCGATCGCTGCCAATGCGTGTTGCAGAAGTGGAAGAGGCCTCAGCCGAAACCGTTCAAGGCCACGCCTGCCGATACGCCGATCTGGACCCAACCATCGTGGCGATCGGACCAGCAGGTAGCCTCCCCTACCAGAGTGAATAACCGCCGCATCAGTTCGATTCCCGACTCCCTGCTTGCGGCTCCTCCGCGGGGCAGCGGCGAACCACACTGAACTGATCGAGGTTCAGTACGACCAATTCCCCATCCTCAAGCCGAAGTTCAAGCCGGTCGAGCCAGAGCCGATCGTCTTGGCTGCCCGCGAACCATGAGCCGGTCTTCGCCTGCCAGCACCGAACAACTTCGCCTTCGATGGACGTGGACCATGTTCGATCACCCAGTGGCGTCTGCTGCGTCACGCGGACGCAGGATCCAATGGCCAAAGGTGTGGTGAGCATACCCATGGAGTTGGAATCGTACGGGACCGCAGCGGCTCAGGGCGTGAGCGGAGCATCTTCCCCAGTCTCAGGTGGTCTGATGACGGTCAGCGACAGGGAATCACGCAGCGGCTCATGCCCATTCCGATACAGGGTCGCGGTCAGGTGCGGTGAGCGGGGAAGCGATTCGACTGTTGTCGCCTCTGGAACCAGGTAGGTTCGCGTCATCGAGTCAAAGCGATCGGCGTTGATAGTCGGATCGTTCAGGTCGATTGACCATGGCTGCTGGCTCATGATGGCCCCCCCGTAGCGATCACCCTGGTGAAACTCGAGTTTGAGCGTCCCCGCCCCCCGAACCGAGAATCCATCCGCGTCCACCAATTCGATCGCCGCCTCAACGATGGCCGTCCCATCCTCACGCACTCGCACATGGGAAACCGGATGGACCGACAACTCAACCGGCCTGAACCGATCAGCAACCCGAGCGGGCTCTATACGCGGAGCATTCGAACTACAGCCCGCACAGGCTACAACGCAGCCAGCAGCAATCGCTTTCCTCAACTTCACTTCTCAAGATCGCGGAGGAGTCCATCCAAGGCGGCGTCCAGCCGATTCTCGGTGAGATAGTCGCCCTCCAAGATCGCCGCTCGGACCTCGTGAATGCGGTTCCATCTGATGCCGCTCATTTCGTCCAACTCGGTACGCCATCGCGACAGGTCGCCGCTGCTGACTAGAGCGGACCGGCCATGACCGGGTCTGCACGAACAACCTGGCTCGCGTTGAACCGCCCGTTCATCGGATGGCCCGAATGGGCCGTTTCCCACCAAAGCAATGTCGAACATCGAAATAAACTCCTCAGCGAGGGGCACCACGCCACTCACTGCAACCAATACCTACACTGCCTCGCGATTCTTCCCTGAATCCCGTGACCGACCTCTTGAGCACCTCAGGCCGTTCGTACCATGTTCATCGGCCTGCCGAAGCCGCACCCTTGAACTTTGAATAAACTGACGGAACCCCATGACAGCCAAGGCATTACATAAACACATCCTGCCAAGCCACACCGAGGCTGCGGCACGCTTGAGCATGACCTTGCTCGCGGTGGGAATCGCCGGCTGTGAGGCTCCGCCGCCCGCCCGCCCTGAACCGCCGAAACCAACCGTCAACTTTGATCCCACAGACGAATCAGAGGCGGCGACACCGGAATCAACCGAGCAGGATGACGGTTGGTCCGCCATGGAACACATGCTTGATGCCGGTACCACACCACTGCAGACCGCCAGCCCCCCGCCACATACCAACGCGGCACCAATGGGCACCCGGCCCTACCACGCTCTGGTCCTGCAGACCTTTCAGGATGATGTCGATGGGCAAGCGGCTTCGTTGTGGCGGGAACAACTGGGCATCTTGGTACCACCGCTCGATCCCGATCTGGGCGTACATACGGACAACAAGGGATCCCTCGTCATGTACGGACACTATGAGGGGTGGGATGATCCAAAAGCCGCTGAGGACATGGCTTCGCTGAAGAGCCTCCGTATCGATAACAAGCGGGTCTTTGGTCCGATCATCCGCACCACCATCCGACCACAGCGAAAGCCCGAGGAGATCCATCCGTTCGAACTCCTCTCGCTGCGACTGCGGTATCCCGATGCACGAACCATCTACACGCTTGAAATCGAAGTCTGGGGTGACTTCGACTCAGGCACCCTTCCCGACGCGGTGCGGCGGGCAACTGCCGAATCCCGCGTTGCCCAACTCAGAGCCGACAGAACCCCGGCTTTCTTCCACCACGACCCCATCAGCCGCCTCAGCATGGTCACCGTCGGTGTCTTCGATGAACAAGCCCTTGACCCCGAGTCGGGGCTCACGAGCGTCGAAGTTGAGCAGTGGCAGCGGGAATTCCCCAACCACCTCACCAACGGTGAGAAACTGAACCTTCCCATCCAAGGCCGCCCCGATCTCGGCGTCATCCCTCGCCGCTCCCGCCTCGTCCTCGTTCCGGAGTTGTAGGGGGCCAAGCGCTGCTCAGGGATGTCCGCTGAAGCGAAGATCGAGCATGGAACCCATTGACCCCCTTGCGATCACACGCCAGCTGGATGCCACATCGTCTTGAACTCAACGAACTGGTCGAGGAACCAAGGCGAGCAGGTCTGGGTGTCATCTGCCCAATCGGCGTCGGTCCAAGGAATGGTATGGACGCGACGAATGCCATCCGCCGCTGCCAGACGGAGGGTCGTGCGAGCTGATTTGCTCAGGCCGCTTGAAACCATGACGGCCACTTCGCGGTGACCACCGAGCGGGTCAAGCAAAGGGCCGATATCGCCAGTCAGCAGGTTTGCAGCACCGCTTGGCACATCAGACACTGCCAGCACCTCACCAAGCAGGACACCAAGCATCGCAGCTGAGCGCGGCACGGCCGCCACCACCGTGTTACCCATCCCCATAGCGGCACCAATGAGCGTCACCATGCTCAGCAGTGGTGGCTCTTCCGGGCAGAACACCACAACCACGCCGCAGGCCTGCGGGATCGTGAAGTTGTGATACGGACCCACCACCGAGTTCTGGCATCCCAGAATCTGATGGATCTTGTCACACCAACCTGCGAGCATGACCATCCGATCCACGGACAACTCCACTTCGCGGCGGGCGGCGGGAAGGTTCATGCCGGCATCGCAGAGCGCCTCGGTGAACTCCTTGCAGCGGCTTTCCATCATCTCGGCTGCGCGGTAGAGCACTTGACCGCGGAGCATGGCGGTCGCGTCCCGCCACGCCGGTAGGCCCGCCCGCGCCGCTTCGACAGCCTCACGAGAGTCCTTTCGGCTCGCCAGTGCGCAGCGGGCGACGGTCTGGCCCTTCGCGTCTTCCACCACAAAGGTCGCACCTGATTCAGAGCGGGACCATGTGCCACCGATCCAGAGTTTGCCGGTCTTGATGACTTCCAGTCGACTCATCGCCGCGCTCCTCTACCGCACATAGGCCCGAAGTCCCTGAAGTCCGCCCTCTCGGCCAAACCCCGACTCTTTGACGCCACCGAAGGGCGAGGCCGCGTCAAACTGGTTGTAGGTATTGCACCACACCACACCGGCATCCATCCGGCTGGCGATCTCGAAGATCTTTGAGCCCTTGTCTGTCCAAATGCCCGCAGCAAGGCCGTAGGGCGTCGTGTTGGCACGACGAATGGCCTCCTCAGGGGTGCGGAAGGACATGACAGCGAGCACAGGGCCGAAAATCTCCTCCCTCGCCACAACATGGGCTGGCTGCACACCGGTGAAAAAGCACGGTGGGAACCAGAAGCCTTGCTCGGGAAGCGGGGTTGACTGCACATCATGCAGAATGGCACCTTCCTCCTGACCGGCCGTGACCAACGCACGGATGCGGTCGAGTTGCTCGCTGCTGTTAATCGCACCAATGTCGGTGTTCTTATCAAGCGGATCACCAACGCGAAGTTGGGCCATCCGATCACGCAGGGCGGCGACGAAAGGTTCAAGAATCGACTCTTCGACAAGCAGCCGCGAGCCGGCGCAGCAGACATGCCCCTGATTGAACCAGATGCCACTCACGACGCCTTCGATGGCCTGTTCGATGGCCGCGTCGGCGAAAACGATGTTGGCACTCTTGCCGCCGAGTTCAAGCGTCAGTGGAACCTCTCGCGGTGCGAGTTCTTCCATGATTCGCCGGCCGACTTCGGTCGAGCCGGTGAAAGCGACCTTCTTGACAGCCGGGTGCGACGCAACCATCCGGCCTGTATCACCTGCGCCGGTGACGATGTTCACTACGCCCGGTGGCAGATCGATCTCCTGCATCAGTTTCGCCAGATGCAGGGCCGTCAGTGACGTTGTCTCTGCCGGCTTGAGCACGACGGTGTTGCCACAAGCAAGGGCAGGTGCCAGTTTCCACGCCGCCATCAACAGCGGGAAGTTCCACGGGATGATCTGGCCGCACACGCCACGAGGCTTCACATCGCGGCCGCCGAAGGCCCACTGCAATTTGTCCGCCCAACCGGCGTGGTAGAAGAAATGTTGCGCGACCAGTGGCAGGTCCACGTCACGGCTTTCCTTGATGGGCTTGCCACCGTCCATCGTTTCCAGCACTGCCAGTTCGCGGGCGCATTCTTGGACCCTTCTCGCGAGCCGGAAGAGGTACTTGCCCCGCTCGCGACCTTTCATCCTCGCCCACTTCGGTCCCGCAACCCGAGCTGCAGCCATGGCGGCGTCAACATCCTCCTCGCTCGCCTCGGAGATTCGGGAGAGCCGCTGACCAGTGGCGGGGTTGATCGTATTGAAGGTGCGGTCCGACTGCGGAGCTTGGAACTCGCCACCGATGAACAAGCCGTATTCAGAGTCGATCTCGGGGCGCGTTCGCTCGGGCGCGGGGCTGTAGTTCCATCCCTCGCTCGGCACGGCGACCGCGGTATCTCCTGACTGTCCCATCATGTCACCGCCACATCATGCATCGCAGCGTAATGGCCACGGCTGGTCCAGAGAAGTTGTCTCACCAGATCGTCGAGCAAACTTGAAGCACCGATTCGGAAGAGTTTGGGCGTGAGCCAGTCCTGTCCGAGCGTCTCTCGGACCATGACGAGCATGTGCAGGGCCGCCTTCGACTTTCGGATACCGCCCGCGGGTTTGACGCCAACCCGGACGCCGGTGCCGCGGAAGTGATCTCGCACCGCTTCAAGTAGCAGGAGTACCGATGGCATCGTGGCTGCGGGTGAAATCTTGCCGGTGGAGGTCTTGACGAACAGCGCCCCATCGGCCAAATCCCGTTCTCGGCTTGCCGCCTCGATGACCAAATCGGCGCATCGACGGATGTTGTCGGGCGTCGCCAGTTCACCGGTTTCCAGAATAACCTTCAGGTGCGTCTGACCGCATATGTCCTGAACGGCCCGCACCTCGGCCGCCACCTCGTCAAACCGTCCCGACAGGAAGGCGCCGCGGCTGATGACCATGTCAATCTCATCGGCACCGGCTGCGATCGCCGCCTCGGTTTCTGCAAGCCTCGCATCGAGCGGGGACTGCCCGCTTGGAAAGCTGGTCGCGACCGATGCCGTGAGAACGCCTGTCCCAAGCAGCGACTCACGAACGACCGGAACGAGCTTTGGATACACACACACCGCCGCAACTGGTGGAACTGGCATATCGAGCGAAACCGGACAGGGATGGATCGCCCGTTGGCACAAGGCCCGGACGAGTTCAGGCGAGTCGGCGCCTTCGAGCGTGGTTAGGTCGAGCATTGAGATCGCAAGCCGCAGACCGGATTGTTTGGAATCGGACTTGATCGACCGCCGGGTGAACGAAGCGGCCCGGCGAGCGAGCATGACCGCATCGACAGGATGGCGATCGCCGCCCATCACGGCTCCGACCGGCGAGCGGCGGCGCGGGCCCGCTCAAACAGCACTTCTATGTGGCCGCCATCGAGCATCTCGATGTATGGATTCGTATGCACATCCCGCAGGCCGTACGCAATCATCATGCTGCGGTGATGATCAAGCAGATAGAGCACCTCTGATTCTTCATCCACACGCTGGTCCCGGCTGTTCGCCGTCATCAGCGTGAAGCCGCCACTGCTGGCAATCATGTCGGCTGCTGCGAGTCGATCCCAATTTGTACCAGTTGAGAACCACCATCCCGCCAGCACCACAGCGCACAGGCCCCAACTGAGCGGCGTTACGATGCTGTGGCGTTGCATGTCAACGGCTCCCTGACGCGACGGTCAGATCGGCGGATACGTCGCGCCGCCCGAGTGGCATCATCATCTTGGCGTTTCGATCCCAGGCAACTGCGATGATCTCCTCAGTACGGGTATCGAATATCCAGATCACTTCTTCTTGGCCGCGACCGCTGCTCGCTGTGACGGCGAGGTACTCGCTTCGATCATCGAGGGCGGCAGTGGCGGAGTGGGAGGTGGCAACGGTCATCCAGCACAGAGCTGCGACTGCCGCAATGATCAAGGGTACCGCCGGACCCTGCCAAAACCGCCCGCGTGGCGGCATCAGTCCTGGTGCCCACGCTTGGACGGTAGAAGACTTACTGCCACGACGGCCAGTGCCAGTAAGAACGAGAGCGTCAGCCCCCAAAGTGGAGATGGTCCACCACTAGGCACGGCCGGCAGATCAAGTCCACCCTTGGTCACCCGATGCCTCAAGGCACTCAGATCGGCCATCGCAAGCCGTTCTGCAAGCAGCACCGCGAGCACCATGAATCCAAAGCACCAACCTGGAAGACGTCTCATCCCCGCAGGATAGCAGGCTTCGCGGGGGTCCCGGAATGACGGGCTGCTCAATACAGATCGGCCGAGGAGTCCGCCCCGAGAGCCTCAAATATGCGTTGCGTCGCATCGGATCGATTCAGCGTATAGAAGTGGATGCCGGCCACGCCGCCGTCGAGGAGGTCGTTGCACTGCTCGACCGCCCACTGAATGCCGACCTGCTCGATCGAGGTGGCGTCATCGCGAAATCGCATCAACCGACGCTGCAACCGGGCAGGGAAGGTCATACCCGCCGCCAAATCGGCCATCCGCTTCATCGTGGCCAAACTGGTGATGGGCATGATGCCTGCGACGATGGGAATCGTGATCCCGGCCAGTTCGCATCGTTCTTGCCAGTCGATGAAATGGGAGTTGTCGGCAAAGAGTTGGGTGGTGATCCAGTCGGCCCCGGCGTCGATCTTGGCCTTGAGATGATCCATGTGGATGAGTTGATTGGGCGTCTCCGGGTGGCCCTCCGGGAACCCGGCAACGCCGATTCCAAAGCCGCGGGCATCTGGGTGACCCCCCGAGCCGTTGAAAGCCACGATGTGGCTGACCAGATCGGCGGCGTACCGAAACGCCGAGGGGCCACCACCAACTGCCGGGGCATCGCCCCGTAGGGCGAGCAGGTTGCTGATGCCGTGATCGGCGTATCGGCGCAGAATGTCATCGATCTCCGCCTGCTGGTGACTGACACATGTCAAATGTGGAACAGGGTCGAGCGTGCCCAGATTCTGCAACCTGATCACCAAGTCGTGCGTCCTCAGTCGGGTGGAGCCACCTGCTCCATAGGTGACTGAAACGAAGGAGGGCGAGAGCGAAGCGAACTGCCCAAGCCGAGTTTCGAGTTCTACAGCCGCGGCATCGGTGGCGGGGGGGAAGAACTCGAAACTGATCGTCCGACCATCACGCTGCATGATGTCACGGATATGCATGTCGGCATGGTAGTCCTGTGGGGCCATATCATGATGGCGTGCCTCCATCCACGGACATCCCAAGGCCTACGGTCCAGCGGCTGAGCATGTATCTGCGGGAACTCGACGCAGCAACCCGGGAAGGCCGGACCACGATCAGTTCCTCCACAGTCGCGCGGGCTTTCAGCATCACCGATGCGCAGGTTCGCCGTGATCTGGCCTGTCTCGGGCAGACCGGACGACCTGGTGTTGGCTACCAGTCTGCTGAACTGGCGAGTCGCATTCGAAAGGCCCTGTCACTCGATCGCACGTGGAGGCTTGCCATCGTCGGGGCTGGCAAAATCGGCACTGCCCTGATGGGCTATCCTCGGTTTGCTGGCGGCGGGTTCCGAGTGGTTGTCGCCTTCGATGACAACGAGAAGTTGCGCGGCACAACGGTCGCTGGCGTGGCCGTCAAACCGCTCACGGACCTTGCGGAAGTCATTCACAGCGAGCAGGTGGAACTCGCGGTGCTTGCGGTTCCCGCCGAGGTGGCCCAAGACGTTGCAGTCCGGCTCGTCGAAGCTGGCGTCCGCGGCATCCTCAATTTCGCACCCACGCCGCTGAAGGTCGATGTGCCCGTTGAGGTAATCGACCTCTCCCGCTCGCTCGAGCAGTTGGCCTTCCATGTCTCGAGTGTATGACGTGGAAGGGGCCGGATACCGTCCGGGAAAGAGTGATCAAGCGTGAGTGCGCACGCTGGTCTCAGGCGGCACATGGTCCCGTTTGCTTGCTCTATGGTTCGACTGATTCGGCATCCTCGGACGGCGCTCCGAAGATGGCCGTGCCGACGCGGATGAGATTGGCGCCGCACTCGACGGCGATTTCGAAGTCATTGCTCATGCCCATTGACAGCAAGTTGAAGTCTTCGCGGCCTCCGGAACGGCGAATATCATCAAAGAGTTCGCGGGCCCGTCTGAAGACGGGGCGGGAGGTTGCTGGATCCATCGAGAACGGAGCCATGCACATCAAGCCACGGATCCGAACGCCGAACATGGTTCGCACTTGATCGACCAGATGAGTGGCAGCGGCAGGGGCGACACCCTGCTTGCCCTTTTCACCGGACACATTGACTTGAATCAGGATCTCAATCGGAGGCGTGTCGTCACGGTGGGCGGATTGAATCTCCTCAGCCAGTTTGAGCGAGCCCACGCTGTGAACCAAGCGGGCGGTTGAAATGACCCGCCGCACCTTGTTCCGCTGCAAATGACCGATGAAGTGCCACCGAATGGAGTCCGGGATGTCGAGACCACCATGGAATTCCCGTTGCCGACACCTGAACTCGTCGAGTTGACTCGCCATACGAACGAAATGCTGCATTCGGCTCTCGCCAAAATCAATCTGCCCCATCCGGTGCAGCACACGCACCTCGGTGGGTGTCGCATTCTTGGTGACGGCGACCAGAAAGACCTTCTCTGGGTCGCGCCCCCCACGCTCCGCAGCCCGCCGGATGCATTCCTTGACCAGTTCATACCTCTCTGCAACACCGGCGCATGTATCGGTCATGGGCGTATCAATCTCCAGCACGAGGATACACGAGAAACGGGGCCTGGTACCTGCCGCGGGTATCTGAGCCTATTCTTCTCTGGGGAAAGTGAGCGTCAGCGGACTGCCCGGCGTGGGCTAGATGGAGCCGCCACTCAACTTCGTATTCACAAACCGCCGACTCGCTTCAACTTCGTCCCGGGTGAGTCCCGCCAGCCGCAGATCGCGGAAGACGGCGTCGAGGTCGGCGAGGATTCGAGCGGCTCGCTGCCGATCGGGTGAACCACCCTCGGCGAGCCACTGCCTGTAGTCGGGCTTCTCGCCGGGCTCGGCCTCCCACTCAGCCCGGGCTGCTTCAATAGAACGGCCAGCAGCCTGAAGCGAGCCTGCTTCTGTCGCAGCGGCGTAGTCGGCCACGGCTGCCTGCACGAAGCGGCCCTTGAGACGAGATCGAGTCACTCGGATCAGCCCCGAGGTCGGATCAACCATGTTGTTGGCCCGATGACCGATGTCATCCGTGATGTGGCCCGCTGCAGCGACTCGATCGATGCTGACCGCCGGCTCGGGCACATCGATCAGTTCGATGCCCAGATCAGCCAGATCGGCCACTGCCGCTGTGGTGAGGATGTCTTCGTTGCCGGCAACCACCTCCACGACGCCCTCTCCGAGATGTGTTTCCGCTGCTACCGAGTCGTTGTCTTGCCCCGGCAGCGGTGTTGGTAAGAGCGGTTTCAGGAACAGTCGCGACCAGTCCCTTGGCACGATTTCAGAACCGGGTTCCCCGCCACCCAGAGATTGCGCGGCGGGAACTGTGATGTCTTCCACAAAAAATGGATCGATGAACACACGCTCAAACGGCGGCACCCCGATCGTGCCCGCAACACCGGCGAACAGTGGATCGTTGCCAACACCTTGAGCGTACGACACGGCACCGTCCATATGTAACGTACCACCAGCCACGACTGAAGTCCGTGGTGATTCCACCCATCCATCCGGTCCTTCCAACATACCGGGATGTCGCCGATATACGTTGATCCGATGTGCAGCCAACGTCAGATCTCCAGCCACCGTGATGTCGCCCACCGTAATGTTCGAATCGGCCCCATTGGCCCGGAGAGTCAGATCTCCGACGTAGGAAAGACCTTGGTTGGCACCAATACGCACATCTCCAGCATCCGATTCAATTGTCAGTGACGGGCCAAAACCATATACAGTCGGATACCCGGACAGGTCAGAAAGATTCGCGGTATTCAACCCGATATCACCCTCGGCACGCAGCGTAGACACCAACCAATCCTCACCGCCCGATGACGCTCCAAGCACCAGCTCGTCCGTGTTGAATTCGATCGACTGGACTGCATCGCTGCTGCCGATATCGCCACCAAGCAGCACCGAGTTGCCCGCCGATACGCTCAGGACGCCGCCCTGTCCATCCACCGCGGCGAGCAGGTCCAAGTCGCCCCCGGCAGAGAGTGTTGTGGTCGATCCATCGATCCGCATCTGGGTCGCCCCTGAGGGTGCGGCCAGCACCATGTCTGAGCCACTGCGCAGCGTCGTCGTCCCTGAAGACGTGATCTGATCAGCGTTCACCAACAGATTTCCACCGGTGCTTTGCACCTCGGTCCCGGCAAGTACCACAGTGTCCGCGGTCAGATCCACAGTCGTATCCGAAGTAATGTCTGCCGCCATGGTTATCGTGTCTGTGGCTGTTGCTGTTACGGCGGTGCCACCGAGGTGGCCGGAACTCACCGTGATCGTCTCGCCGTTCAAGGAGAGCACGCCGTCTGTTGAAGCCACGCCGGCATATGTCAGGTTGTTCGGGGCCGCCAGCGTCAGGTCATCAACGGATGTGATATTGCCGGCGATCGTGATGTCATTGGCTGAAGTGACCACAATCGTCTGGCCAGTCAAATCGCTCGTCGCATCGATCGATCCCGCAGTGGCCTCGAACCTCAGCGTCTCGCCCTGCAAGAGGCCTCCGCCACTGGTCGTGATGTCACCACCGGCGGTCAGTGTGACATCACTCGTATTGGTGTCGTCACTCGCGTTGATGCCGCCGGCGTAGGCCAGATCATCGGCGGCGTTCAGTTCCACAGTCGTATCCGAAGTAATGTTCGCCGTAATTGAGGCATTGGCGGCCGCATCGACCAGCACTTCGCCGCCGGTAAGGCTGCCCGAACTCACCGTGATCGTCTCACCACTCAAGGAGAGCGCGCCGCCTGCATCAGCTTCGCCAGCGTAGGTCAGGTCATTTGAAGCCTCCAAGGTGGTCCCGCCGCTGGAGGTGATGTCCGCGGCTAGGTCCATGTTGCCACCGGATATCGCTTCAACGCTCCCGCCGGTGAGGCTGCCCGAACTCACTGTGATCGTCTCGCCACTCAAGGAGAGCGCGTCACCGGCAGTCGCTTCGCCGGCGTAGGTCAGGTCACTTGAAGCCTCCAGGGTGGTCCCGCCGGTGGAGGTGATGTTCGCGGCCAGGTCCATGTTGCCGCCGGATGTCGCATCAACGCTCCCGCCTGTGAGGCTGCCGCTGAGGTTCAGGTCGCCACCGGATGCATTGATATCCACATCACCCGTGGTCACAACGGTGCCGGTGTACTCCACCCCGCCGCCGCTGGCCATCATGGTGAGATCCGATCCACCGATATCGCCCGTCACTTCCAGGTCGCCCGATTGGGCCACCAACGTGACATTGCCACCGATACCACTTCCCGCAGCGGGCTGACCTGTCACATCACCGGTGATCGTAAGATCGCTCGCGGCAGTGACTTCGATGGTCTGGCCAGCCAGACTGCTCATCGCATCGATCGATCCCGCAGTGGCCTCGAACCTCAGCGTCTCGCCCTGCAGGAGGCCCCCGCCACTGGTCGTGATGTCGCCGGTTGCGGCTGTCGCGGTCATGGTCGAGGTCTCGGTGATGCTTCCGGCGATCGTGATGCCGTCGCCAGCGGTCATCGTGACATCGGTTGCGTCCACATTGCCCGTTGAAGACACACTTCCGGCGTTTGCAGTGAGTGATACCGTCTCGGCCGCGCTCAGCGCTGCGAGGCTCACCACATCGGATGCATAGGACTCCAACCGCACGCTGCCCTGCTCGCTTGTGAGCGACATGTCGCTGATGAGCATGTTCGCAGAAGCAAGGTTGATATCCATCGGTGTGTTGAGCGCCCCGGTGGTCTCAAGATCACCTGTGAGCGCCTGCATCGTGATGCCCTGTTCGGCGGAGATATCGGCGTTGTTGGTCAAGTCGCCGCCAGCAAGCCGCATGGCACCGTCGATGTCGAATTCGGCCATATTCGTCATGGTGCCGCCGGCTTCGATGTCTATGTCATCTGCGGATTCAATGGAATGAGCGATCCCCTCCCTACCGAGTGTGATGTCGCCGTTTGCACGAACAATGACCCCCTCGGCGACGATCACCGTCGACTCACCACCGGGTCCTTCAGCGATGCCACTCATGTTGAGATCGCCCGAAGTGTGGATGTTTTGACCAGTCTGGCCATGCCCGCCCAGTAACGAGACCGAATGACCTGTGGCAATATCGATGTTGCCGAGTTGAGAACTCTCGGACCCGATATCACCCTCAAACTCAAACAGGC
>JASMMN010000143.1 GCA_030748155.1 Phycisphaerales bacterium | reverse complement strand
ATGGTGGCCGAGTCGATGACCAACCGGCCACCGCCCCGCGTCCCTTCGATCACAACCACAAGAGCCCCGTCAGCTCCGGCGTGGGTCCCGGTTGGTCTTGGCGTTCCGATCAGGCCGAGGGTCATGCTCTCCAGCCAGCGACCGAGGGATCCACCGCATCGAAGCAGAAGAAACGCGGGCGGCCTTGCGATTTCGCCCAACACCTGCTCGGCCGTCCTCACCGCCGTCTCTTCAATCGGGACATCCACGACGCGATCCGGCACTGCATCCATTTCGGCCATCAATCGGCCATCAGACACCTCCATGGCAACGCCCGGCGCCTGCCACCGAAATGACGTTTCTGGGCCGATCTCGTAGAGATCTTCTCGCTGAATCTCATTGCCCCCAAGTGTCAATATGGTGTGCGCGGCCACATCCACACTCGGAGCAGCCTGATAGGCGACCTGTACTCGGGCGAGGACCGCGGCGGCCTCCTCGGATTCAACGTCGCGGGAAGGAGTCTGCTTTGGGCTGGATACTGCCTGCTCCCCCGCAGGCCGGTCGCAGGCCGTCACGAGTGCCAGTACGAGTGCCTGGATCGACCATATGCGTGTCATGAGTCCTCCTCCATCAATGGGCCCCGCAGCCCGCCATCCTCTTGCAATGAACTTCGACTCAACATCCGGCACCGGTGTTCGACCGGTCCGTGCCGAGCCACATCTTCCGCGAGCAGATCGGACATCGTTTGGCGGAGTCTGGGATGCACCGTTGACTCGGCGATTTCGACCATCGGCACAAGTACAAATGCTCGCTCGTGCATACGAGGGTGTGGCACGGTCAGGCTTGGCACATCAACAACCAGATCACCCCACAACAACACATCAAGATCGATCACCCGCGGCCCACGAGGCACGCACCCAGATCGCTCGCGGCCCATCGCTCCCTCGACACTCAACATGTGTTCCAACAAAACCTCGGGAGCATGCCGTGTTCGTAGTTCCGCGGCGGCATTGACGAAGCAGGGCTGATCGATCAAGTCCATCGGCTCACTCTCAATGAGCGTGCTGATACGACCGACCGAAATCCCCTCTCGAGCGTCAAGACGTTCGAGCGCTTCGAGTATCGCGCCGACGCGGTCGCCAAGGTTCGACCCAAGTCCAATGTGCACCAAATCCCTCACTCGGTGCGCTCCCAAGGCAAGGCTGCATCAACCACGCTCACACGGAAGCGGAGCCACTGAAGCGCCGCCTCGATCGTGGCGGCTCGGATCCGCTGGCGGTCCCCGGGGGCGAGAATGCGCCTCGCAGTGGTTCCCTCCGCATCGCTCAAACCAATCCACACCATCCCAACCGGTTTCTCGGCCGTGCCGCCTTGTGGTCCAGCGACCCCACTGACAGACACGGCGATATCCGCTCCGCTGCTGGCGCGAGCACCGCGAGCCATCGCTTCAACGACTTCTGCGCTGACGGCTCCTGGACCGCCCGGTTCGAGCAGGTCCGCAGGCACGCCGAGCTGCCTGATCTTCATCTCGTTGGAGTATGTCACCCAACCCCCCGCATACCAGAGGCTGGCCCCAGGTACTTCGGTCAGCGCGCCGCCGAGCAGGCCACCCGTACAGGACTCCGCTGTCGCGCAGCCGAATCCCGCCGCGCTGATCGCCGCCCCCACTGCCTCGGGAAGCGAACGGCACTGCTGCGGGATGGACCACGGCTCCAATGCCCG
>JASMMN010000142.1 GCA_030748155.1 Phycisphaerales bacterium | reverse complement strand
TGGCGATGGGTTCCTGTGGAACATGGTCCGCATCATCGCCGGCACGCTCGTGGAGGTCGGTGCCGGTCGGCGACCTGCAAACTCGATGGCCGCCATCATCTCAGCGGATGAGCGGTCTGCCGCGGGCGTGACGATGCCCCCGGAAGGGCTGATTCTGCGGTGGATCGAGTACGGCCCGCCGGGATGCGGGCGACAACGGCAACTTGCCGAGCGGCGGGCGGGCAGTGAACTCTGAGGTGGGCGATACTGCCCGACGTGAATCCTGACATTGTCCAACAACCGCTTTGGGTTCGGGTGATCCGCCGCAAGTTGGCTCACTCACAGCGACGGTGCGAGCGATTGACTGTCAAGGGTGGTCCGCAGGCCCCTGTGATGATCCGCAGGCAACTGAATTCGATGTTGTCCGAGGCTGCGAATCGCTCGGACTGGCTTGAGGTGGCGATGGTTGCGTCGTGGGTCGATGTACTGGAGGTGATCGACCGGTGGATCGAGGAGGCGGCCCCGCTGGATCTGGATACGCAACTGACCCAAGTCGAGCAACTTCCATCGCCCGAGCGATTCGATGGCTTGCGGGCGATTGTTCCGGACTTGAGTGCATGGGCCTCATCGCCGCGGCGGCGAGCGACGGTCGGTGCTTGTGTGGCAGTTCGCCAGAGCGGTGTCCCTCGTGAGATCTGCCGTGCTGCCGAGGAGACCTTCGAGACATTGAACGTCGATGATCCGGACTGTGCCGCTGTTGTCGATCAGTTGGCGGGTTCTGTTCGATTTGCAGGCGAATCGATGGCGGTGCCGGTTCATGAAGGAGCGTGGCCGCTTCGGCGTGCAGTTCGATTGCTCGATCATCGCTTGCACATGAGACTGACGCAGTTGCCCGCGCAGGCTTCTTGGCTGGCGCAGTGCAATGACATCTGGACCAACCCCGGCGCCATGGTGGTCGTGTCGGGCATCATCGAGGACAGCCGCCGCCGACGAGGACTGGCCAATTTGGCAACCGCGTCGTTCTGGTCAGAGGCCGACACGGATCTGAAGCGGAATGTACTTGAGTGTGTTCAAGCCGTGCAGGATGGAACCGATGATGCTGGCATCCACGCGCGGGTGAGATCTATCGGTCAGCAGTGGGGTGACGTGCCGAGGTTGGCGCTGGCACTCGAGGCGATTGCGTGGCCGACAGATCCACTGGATCGCATGCACTGGTCGCCTCCACCGGAAGTTGAAATCGAGACGGGGCGATTGCTCGAGCGGCTTCGGGCGCGGGCCGAATCTGCAGAGAGGCGGGACATGTGGGCGTGGAGGCGTACATCCATGGAGGTGGAGGCTGCCGCGAGGGCGGTGCTTGCATCGCTGCGTGTCCGGGAGTTGCCAGAGTAGTATTCCCGGCCCATGGCACGCATCCTCGTATTCGGTCCGCACCCAGACGATCAGGAACTCGGCATGGGTGGCACGATTGCGCGTTTGGTCGAACAGGGCCACGACGTCGTGCTGGTAGACATGACCGATGGTGAGCCGACGCCACACGGCGATCCGGTGACACGCGCTGCCGAGGCTGCCAAGGCCGCCGAGATTCTCGGTGCGGGGCGGGTACAGATTGGCTTGCGTAACCGTTTCGTCGAACACACCATCGAAGCGCGGCACGCTGTGGCCGGTGTGATTCGTGAGCATCAGGCCGATGTTCTGTTCGTGCCGTTCCCCGAGGATGCACATCCCGACCACCGAGCTGTCACTGGTATCGTCGAAGATGCCCGCTTCGATGCCAAACTCACCAAGATCGACTTGCCCGGCGAGCCGGTGTATCCGAGGTGGCTCTTCCACTACTACTGCACGCACCTGCGGATCATCCCCGATCCGTCCTTCCTGATGGATATCAGCGGTTACGAGCAGCGCAAACGCGACGCCATCACCGCCTACGAAACGCAGTTCGTCATTCCAGAGAAGAACCGCCGCGTCGTAGAGTGGATCGAGTCAGCCGACCACTACTTCGGCAGCCGCATCGGTGTCAACGCCGCCGAACCCTTCTTCGCCCGAGAGCCGCTCGGGCTGGCTGGTTTGACGGAGATTGCGGGGATTGGATAGCGAAAGGGGTCAGACCTCGGCACCTGCGCCTGTCGACCCGAACCCACCCCGCCCCCGTTCGGTCTCGCCCAGTTCCTCCACTTCCGCAATCGTGCAGTGTGTCACCGGCGAAACGATCATCTGGGCGATCCGCATGCCCGGTTCGATGGAGAATGGTTCGGGACCGAGGTTGATCAGCGGCACACACACTTCTCCTCGGTAGTCCTCATCGACAGTGCCGGGGGCGTTGGGCAGGGTGATGCCATGTCTGCTTGCGAGTCCGGATCGGGGACGAACCTGACCTTCGTGCCCGATTGGCAGCGCGATGGCGATGCCGATGGGAATCATCACGATGCAGCCGGGTTCGATGACCCGCTCCTGATCGATAGCGGCATGGAGATCCAATCCAGCGGCCCCGTGGGAATGATAGGCAGGGATGGTGGCGAGCGGAGAGAGCCGTTTGATCTGGAGCAGTGGGGCAGTCATCAGACCACGGTACCGATCGATCGCCCGCAGCGTCAGGCGGTCTTGCGACGAAGCCTGGAAAGCCCACCGCATGTCATCACGAAGGGTTCATCCTGATCAGGACGCAGTACGCGATCGACCGACTGGATGACCGATTGGGTCGCGGTGGCGGCAACCATGTCGTTTGGAGAATCACCCTGCGGATTGTGGTGGGGCATGGTTGGTGCGTTGTTGTGTAGTTCTGACACGAGTTGAGCCTTGATCCCTTGCGTGGCAGCCCCGCAGATCTGTATTTCAATCCTCACAATTCTCGACCATTAGACCGCCATTGCTTGAGAATGGTCGCATTGTTCAGTAGTTCACAAGATCCAACTCCGCCGAAAGTTGTGAATGAAATCACAACCCCCGAATAAACCGGACCCGTCGAGGAT
>JASMMN010000141.1 GCA_030748155.1 Phycisphaerales bacterium | reverse complement strand
CGACATCGCCATTGAGTTCTACGAGGGACTGCTCACCGAGATGAATCTGCGGCTTGACGACGGGGTTGGCGCCGTGCCTGATGAGCGGTTCCGTGTGTACTGGGAAGGCATGCCGGTATGGCCACGCATGCGGGAACTCTCCGAAAAGTTCTTCGATCTGCGAACAGTTGTGGCTGCGAGCACCTACTGCAACTCGTGGGCTTTCGCCGACTACCAGGGCGGCGATCCGCTCGACTGGATGGCTCGAACGAGTCTTGAGATCTTCATCAATCGCGATGAGGTCTTCAAACAACAGTTCCTCGCCGAGATGTTCGAGGAGTTCTCGATCGATGGAGCCATCTTCCACAACGCGCGGACCTGCCCCAACAACACCAACTCCCGCTTCGGCATGGCTCAGCGGGTACGCGAAGAGATGGACCTACCGGTTCTCGTTCTCGACGGAGACCTGACGGATATCCGGTTCTTCTCGACCTCGCAGTCGATGACCAATATCGAAGCGTTCGTTGAGCAGTTGGAAGGTCGACGCCAATGAGCACGGTTCTCTTCGCTGGCATCGATGCTGGATCCTCGGCCACCAAGTGCGTCGTCATCGATGGTGTCGGTGCTCTGGTCGGGAAGGGTGTCATTGCTTCGGGCTTCAGCTACGAGGATGCCGCCAAGACGGTGTTGGGCGAGGCGCTGACCGAGGCCGGTGGCACGCTCGCGGACATCGAGGCCTGCATCTCCACCGGATACGGACGGGAGTGGGTTCCATTTGCGACGCGCAAACTCACCGAGATCACCTGTCACGCCAGAGGTGCCCGGGAGTGGTATCCACAGGTTCGCAACATCATCGACATCGGCGGGCAGGACACCAAGGTCATCCGGCTCGATGCCACCGGGCAGATATCTGATTACCGCATGAACGCCAAGTGTGCCGCCGGAACGGGGACATTTCTCGAGTCCATCGCCGTGAAACTCGGCATGACGCTCGGTGAACTTGATGAACTCGCGGCCCAGTCAGACAGCCACACGGTGATCAACAGTTACTGCACCGTCTTCGCCGGCACCGAGGTGCTCGAGTGCATCAAGTCCGGCAAGGAGCCCAAGGATATCGCCCGCGGACTGTTCCGCTCGATCGCTTCGCGGCTCTTTGAAATGATCGTGTCGCATGACGGACCGGTTGCTGCGACTGGTGGCGTGGTTGCCCACTGTGGATCGATGCGAGCGGCCCTCAACGAAGTGCTCGACGACGAGATTCTGCTTCCGCCGCTGCCGCAATTCGCAGGGGCCTACGGCGGAGCGTTGATGGCGAGAGCCGGACATGATGTCGCCGAGCCAGACGGTCAGCGGTTGGCGCCTCCGTGCGGATCATTGACCGAGGGGGGTTGCCAGTGTTGATAGACGGACATCTCGGCATCCATCCACCCGGCGCCCTCGGTGTTGGGTTCTTCGTGCACATGCAAGCCGAATGCCTGTTGGGCATGAGTGGCGACGGCATCACGGAGATCCTCAAGGAGGCCGGGCGGTTGCGGCTCGAGCAGCACGGGCAGCAGCAGATCGTACCCCTCCGCGATCGGGTCTTTGCGAATCTACTTGAGGCGGATGCCAAGAAGACGCTGCCGGAACTACTGCTGGTCTGCTGCAACCCCAACCAACTCGGAACCTTCACTGGCGAAGTCACCGGGTTTCTTGAGAGCCTCGCCGGGCGAGGTTTGCTCGATTCGCCTGAGCAGGTGCGGCTTCACGTGCCGATCCTGCTCATTTTGCCCAACGGCGTCCTGTTCGAATCGACCTTCAACGAGTTTCAGTCGCAACTCAACGAGTCGGTGCTCATGGATCGGCTCGCCGGCGTTACGCCGGAAGTGCAGGCGGCCATCGAAGCTCGCGTGGTCCGTGGCATCTCACTCCAGGCAGGAGGCCGCCGTGGGAGTGGGGCGGATACGACCTATGTGCTCGAGAAGAAGGGTTCGATCGTGTTCGCCGGCGGCGGAGAGTTCGAACAAGAGCGGATCGCAGCGATATTGCAGCAACACGACTACCCATTCACCCACGTACAGAACGTGCCCGCAACGCGTATCGAGTTCGACAAAGCCATGATCTCGATCGTTCTGAATGTCGGTGGATTGATTCACATGGTGAAACCGGACGGAGATTGCATCGACCTTCGCATGGGTGACTTGTGTGTGGATCCAGAGAAGGAAGCATTCGTCAATCGGATTACCAAGGCTGTCTTTGATGTCGGACAGTCCAACGGGGCCTACGCATCCGATGCGACCTGGGAAGAAGTATGGGAAGGTCATCGAAGTACTATTCTGAAGTACAGGGGCCACGTCACCAGTTCAGTGAAGGACCTGTCCACCGCGCTCACGCGGGGTCTGGACAGTGTCAAACTCTTCACCAATGAAGAGTGGATTCTCCATCCGCTTCAGCGTTATGCGGCGCTGGTCGACATGCAGGCGGAGCGGGAAGTGTTTCGGGATCTGGCAAGGCAAGTGCAACAAGCCATGGCTCGCGCCATCAAGTTCCGCCGAGCGCGGGGCGGCGCCGAAACGAGGAGCAGGAACATGAAACTGACCGCGCAGCGCAATATCAGCATCGATCTGTATGAGGACGGTGATGAACACCTCGTTTTGGTGGGGACATTCCACGACAGTGAACATCTCATTCGGCTTGAGTTGAATATCGGGGTTGCGGATCGCCAAATTCTCAGGAGCGACCTCAACATGATTCGTTCGCCATTTCCGGTATGCAGTGAAGTCGAGAAGACAGCACAGCAACTCGTTGGACTTCGCGTTGAACGAGGCGTACTGAACGAAATCGGCGCGAGGCTCGGTGGTCGAGCGGGCTGTTCGCACATCAGAGAAATCGCCGCGTCGATCATGCAGTTCGTGGCGACCTACCTCGTGCGGATTCGCGCTGGTGTTCGTCCCTTCGATGAGGAGTTTCTCCGCGAACCTGCAGAAGACCGATTCCGGTTGACCCGCGAACTGCTGCAGGACAGCTGTCTGGCCTATTCGCAACTCACCGCCCACGGACTCGACGAAAAGGTCGGCATTCGACGCATCGGCGAAGAGCACGGGTCACCGATCGAACTCGGCGAGCACGAGGCATCTATTGGCGTGTTGGTTCAGGACAGAGCTGTTCAGTGGTCCGATCGTGTGTGCACCAAGTACCGCGTGGGCGATGAGGAATGCCAACTCACCTGGAGCGAATTGGGAGACCGGGTGGCTCGTATGGGACGGAACCTGATCGGTCGCGACATCCGCCCCGGCGACCGCATTGGCATCGTGTCTGAGAATCGCGTCGAGATGCTGATTCTGGAACTCGCCATTCAATCGATCGGTGCCGTCACGGTGCCGGTATTCGCCGGTTATCCCGCACCACTGGTGGGATACGTGATTCGCCACGCCAAGCCGCGGATGCTCGTCGTGTCGAACATGAAGCAGCTCGACAAGGTGGATCGCAATCAACACGACTTCATGGAATCCTGCTTCTGTATGGATGCTTCGGATGCCACGCGTGCATGGGGCGCGGTGGACTTCGATGCGCTGCTCGAAGATGGTGGGGCACCGGAACTGGAGTACGAAAGCCGCGTCGAGGCGGTGCAGCCCGATGATCGCTGTCTGGTCATGTACACCTCTGGAACGACCGGCCCCCCCAAGGGCGT
>JASMMN010000140.1 GCA_030748155.1 Phycisphaerales bacterium | reverse complement strand
GATTCGAGTCTCTTCAGTGAGTTTGCGGACCTGCGCAGCCAACTGTCCTCGCCGCTCGGCCGATGGCGGCGGAAGGTTGATGCGGATGGACTCACCCTCGACCTGTGGGTTCAGGCCGAGGTCCGCCGTCTCGATTGATTTGGCGATGCCGTTCTTGAGCGAAGGGTCGAACGGCTTTACGAGCAGTTGGGTCGCTTCGGGGACCGAGACGGCTGCAACATCCCGCAGATCGACCATTGTGCCGTAGGCCTCGATCTTGAGAAACTCAAGCAGCGCCGTGTTGGCCCGGCCGGTACGGATGCCCCGCATTTCCATTTGGAAGTACTCGATTGATTTGGCCATTCGGCTCTTGGCGTCCTTGAGAATCACATCCGGCATGGTGACGGCTCCAGAGAGGGATGATGGTGATCAGGACGTGCTTGCCGTAGCGGTGTTGCGGATCAGCGTGCCGACGGGTTGGCCATCGACGACCCGCCTGATATTGCCCGGTTGCTTGAAGTCGAAGACAATGACGGGCAGGTCATGCTCCATGCACATGGCCAGGGCAGTAAGGTCCATGACGCTGAGCCGTTCTTCAATGGCTCGCGAGAATGTCAACTCGTCGAAGCGTTCAGCATTCGGGTTGATCATCGGGTCGCTGGCATAGACGCCATCGACTTTGGTCGCCTTGAGAACGACATCGCAGTTCAGTTCAGTTGCCCGCAGAGAGGCGCAGGTATCGGTTGTAAAGAAGGGGTTGCCCGTGCCCGCCGCGAGGATGATGCAGCGTCCCTTCTCCATGTGGCGGATGGCGCGTTTGCGGATGAATGTCTCGGCGATGGACGGTACGGTGATGGCGGACATGAGTCGGGCAGGGTGGCCGAGATGTTCAATGGCTTCCTTGAGCGCCATGCCATTCATGATGGTGCCGAGCATGCCCATGTAGTCAGCGGTCGACTGGTCGATCTCCAGTTGCTTTGCCAGATTGGCACCGCGGACCATGTTGCCGCCACCGACGACGACTGCCAGGTGGATGCCGGTCTCCATGGCATCGCCGATCTCGGAGGCGATGTTTCGAAGTTCGGTCGCGTCGATACCAAGTTGGCCGGATTGGGCGAAACTCTCACCGCTGATTTTCAGGAGGACGCGTTGGTATTTCGGCCGATCATTCATGTTGCACATTGAACCGGCCCGAGGGGGCGGCGGTCAAGGGCTTTCGGGCAGCGGTCTTGGCAGATCATCGATGTCAGCGGCCCTGAAGCCAGTTCAGACGCTGTTGTAGCAACGAGATGAGATCGTCGAGCATGTTCTTGGCCGCGACCGGCCAGACGGCCCAGTTTGTGGAGTATGGCTGGGCTGCCAGATCCAGACCGTCTCGGATCGCCCGTTTCATGCGGCGGGTATTCAGTTGTTCGAGGAATTCGCGGTCCAGAGGGGCCGCGATCTGGAGGTTGTCGGGGGCTGGCACGATGAGCGCGATGGGGTGATCCTCGTCGGTGTCCTCGTTTTCGAGGTAGTAGGCAAGCGTCCAGAACCAGCAGTCTCCATACCACCGCATGCTTTCCAGCAGGCCATCCCGCTCCAGCAGGAAGGCCCGCGTGGCGTCGAAAAGTTCGGCGGCCGGAACCGGAAGATCGGTTCGCAGGTCATCGAGGGTCGGGACGTTGAACTCGTCCTGCCAAGGGGATCGCTTGTCGCTGATGTGCATGTCCATGGGGCTCCGAGGCGGAATCATGGCATTGTATCGGGTGCGGCCTGCCAGCGGTGAGTCCCGCCCTGCTAGGATCGTCGGTATGGATGCCCAGCACGACACCGCCGATACGCCCGCAGTGGATGTGAGCGATGCCTCGATTTTGCTCGTCGATGACAATCAGCAGAATCTTGAATTGATGGAGGCCTACCTCGCGGACCTTGGTTGCCAAGTGACCGCTGCCGAGGACGGCGTGGCAGCCATCGAGGCGATCGAGCGAGATCGCCCCGATCTCATGCTGCTCGATGTGATGATGCCTCGCATGTCCGGATTCGAGGTCTGCCAGCGGATCAAGTCGCAGCCTGCCACGCGGGACATCATCGTCATCATGGTCACCGCGCTCAATGAGGTCGGCGACTTTGAGCGGGCAGTCGAGTGCGGCACGAACGACTTCATCGCCAAGCCGGTCAACAAGGTTGAATTGCTCGCACGAGTCCGTTCGCTGCTTGAACTGCGTATGGACAGCAAACGAAGCGATCAGGTCGGGCCGGATGTGCGGCCGCGGGCAGCGGACATCGACGGGTTGCTGGACGAGGGCGATCGGATCATGCCCCCTCCGGTGGAGGATGAACTGCAGGAGTCGGAGGAGGGGTAGGAGGGCACAGCCCCCATGTGGTGATAACGCCAGCACCCCACCATTGACCCTGTCGGGACCGCGTGCTGGCGTTATCGGATATTCGGTTCCAGAGAGAACTCAGGCGGCTGTGGCACGCCCTGTGATGGCTGGCGTATCACCTGGACGAATCCATGCGGTCTGTTTGGGGTCCAGCGTGCTGAGCAGATGATCGAGGTAGACCCGCAGGGCGTCGTATGAGAAGGCCGAGAGCCAGTCGATGGGGGCGGTCGGGTTGTGGGTGCGGATGGCATCGATCAAGTTGTGCTTTGAATGCATGTGCTGGTGGGCTCCTCTGTCTGGGACCTGCTTTCGGCACGGCGGGGCCGGGTGATTGACCTGATAACCACCCTCAGTAGCTCAACATCGCGGTTCAGTGACCGCCGGTACACCATGTTGGGTGTGGGGACGCGTTACGGCACCCCACATCTTGTGGTCAAAGAAAAACTTCACCCAAGGTCCCCCAATTGTGGACACCCATCAATTCCCGGCGGCCAGGCTGGATCTGCGAATCCTCTCGGTCGGCTCAAATTCCAATTGTGGACACCCATCAATTCCCGGCGGCCAGGTTGGATCTGCGAATCCTCTCGGTCGGCTCAGGAACGCCGTTTTTGCTGCAAATGGGTGGGTGTCCACAATTGCACACAACAATTGCACAATTGCAGCAACTGCAACCTCTTCCCACAGTTGCATGTTCGCGATTGCGGTCGTTCATCCTTGATTGCGCTGGTCAGGTATGGGACGATTGCCCGAGGAGGGGATCGCCGCCACGCTTCACGAAGTGGAAAGGACCCCGCCGTGCAGCAACTCCGACCGCCATGGACACTGACCGCCCCGCGGACTGCTCTAGTCATGGGTGCGGCCGCGGTGCTGTCTCATTCGGTGGTGGCCATCGATTCCGAGTGGCCGCCCGCGCCGGATCCGATCAATGCCCAGATGCCTGTAGGACCCGGGCTGGACATGGGTCTGGTGACCATTGCGATTCCGGGTGAATGGTCGCAGTGGTTCAACCACCAGCACGATGTGGGCGGATGGAACGAGTGGCCGATGGACTTCGCCCTCGGTGACATCGAAGGCGAAGCCGACGGCGACACCGACATCGTGCTGTACATGGCCGACGAAGTACTGCTCGGGGCACGGCTGGAGATCGATTGGCAAGCCAATGTGGGTACGCTCGCACCGCTGTGGTGCTGGAAACTTCCCAACGCCCCGGACACGCCACCATCAACCCACCTCGGGAATGCAGGCCATAACTGCCTCATCTGGGACTTCGACAACGACGGGCGAAACGAGGTGGCGGTAGTCGGCCCGGCCCAGTACGAACTCTGGGGCGAGATGGTGTGGGGCCAGGCCATCTACGTGGTCCAGGAGGATCCGGCACCGCCTGTGCCACCGTGGGACTTCAGCGTGCCACCGCCGAAGATCCTGGCCCTCAGCGACGCCTCCGCGACCACCTCCAGCGGTGAGATCAGCGAGCGACTGGGAATCTGCCGCCTTCGCGACACACCGTACCGCCAGGACATCCTGAGTTCCGGCCATGATGGCTCGACGCTCTCGATCTGGAAGATGCCAGATGATCCGGCTTCGACAGCGCTCGAGCGAGTCTTCTCTCGCTCCTGGACCGTGCCGCACACGCACGAGTACAACCATGCCGATATCGACGGCGACGGCTTCGACGAGTTTGCGTGGGACGGTATTCTCGATTTCATCGATCTTGTCGATGGGGTTCCAACGCCGACGAACACGACCGACCCCATGCAGGGCGTGTGGCGTTGGAATACGGGCATGGTGGCGTACGATCACATGGATCAGATGATGATCTTGGATTTCGATCCGAACTCACCCGGCCTGGAAATCAACAGTCTTCCAGAACTCACATGGACCGACCCAACCGGCGCTACGCACCCCGGAGTCGATACGCTCTGGTGGACCGATGGCACCGTTCTGCGGGTCAATGACGACTGCCCCTTTCACCATCCTCAGAGT
>JASMMN010000139.1 GCA_030748155.1 Phycisphaerales bacterium | reverse complement strand
CAAACAGGCCTGCATCGTGGTTGACGCGGGGACCGCAGTAACCGTGGACTTCGTGGATGGCGAAGGCACCTTCCATGGCGGCGCCATTGCGCCAGGTGGTCGGATGCAACTTCGCTCTCTGCATGAGTACACCGAGGCGCTGCCCGATCTGGAATTTGCAGTTCCAGAAGCCGAGACCTTCGGCCGCAGCACGGCACAGGCCATGCTCAAGGGTGTGCACTTCGGCATCCAGGGACTCGTTCGGATTCTTGCTGAACACTATGCCGATCATTACGGGGCATATCCGACCGTCGTCGCCACAGGCGGCGATGCCGAAACACTGTTTCGCAGTGATGAACTGATCGACCGTATCGTTCCGGACCTGACGCTGCAGGGCATCGCTGTCGCGGCGAGACATGCCATGGCGGCAACAAGTGGCGACGAGACCGGCGATTGAAGACTCCGACTGCCCGGCTGCTGACCGCCGAGTCGCCCGGAGCGGTTGCGATCATCGAGTTGAGCGGCCACCTCGAAGCATTGTGCAAGACGCTCGACCTCTCCCTTCCGCAGGTCGGCCAGATCAAGTTGGCGAACCTTTCTGGAGTTGACGAGGTGCTGCTGGCACGAGTGGACACCACGCGGCTGCACTGCATGCCACATGGAGGGCCGCAAGTGATCAAATTGCTCGAGCAGCGGTTGACCCATGCCGGAATCACGATGATGCGTGGACGCGGAGGGGATTGGCCGGAAGCGGTGGACGTGGTGGAAGCAGCGATGCTGGAAGTGCTGCCGCAGGCAAAAACACTGCTGACGCTGGAACTCCTGCTGGCGCAGCCATCGCGATGGAATGCGAATGTCGAGTGGACTGACGAAGACGAGAAGCGATCAATGCGGCTGCGGCGACTGCTGAAGGCACCACGGGTCGTGCTTGTAGGCAAACCGAACATCGGCAAGAGCACGCTGCTCAACGCGCTCGCCGGGCGACACCGGGCAGTCGTCTCCGACATGCCGGGAACAACACGGGACGCGGTCGGCGCAATGCTGAATCTTGGCGGACTTCTCGTACAGTGGTTTGATGCGGCGGGGCTGCGATCCGCCGACGATCCAGTCGAATCGGCGGCGATTGCAGCGAGCCAGGAGATCATCGAAAAGGCCGATCTGCTTATTGCCACCGCAGATATTGGAACAGGATGGCCGAGTTTGCCGCGGCAGCCCGATCTGCGTGTTGGATTGCGATCGGATCTCGGCTTCGCACACGGGGCGGATGTGAGTTGCGCAGCGGGATTGAAGGAAGGGCTCGAGGATGTCGTGTCGGTGGTGCGGGAAGCACTTGTGCCGGAAGCAGATCTCGAGTCTGAACGGCCTTGGCGGTTTACGACACAACTCCCCCCCACGCCGCTTCACCGCGAGAACAGTTGAGCAGGCGAGCAAGACGCCGGGAAAGGGTAGCAACTCGACTCCTGCGAGGTGATGCTGCTACAGACCCATCGCGGAGTATCCACAATCCACGTAGATCGTCTGCCCGGTCACGCCAGATGACAAGCCGGAGAGCAGCCACACCGCCGAATCACCCACATCCTGCCCGGTGACGTTGCGTTTGAGCGGGGCTTTCTGCTCGACCCAGTCGAGAATGGACGAGAAGCCGCCAACGGCCATGGATGACATGGTTCGAAGCGGCCCGCCGGAGATCGTATTGACGCGGATGTTTCTTTCGCCAAGTTCCATGGCGAGATACCGCGTAGTCGCTTCAAGAGCTGCCTTTGCCACGCCCATGACGTTGTAACCCGGCACCGCTTTTTCGGCACCGTAGTACGACATGGCAAGCATGCTGCCCCCATCGCTCATAAGCGGCAAGGCGCGGTTCGCCATCGCCATGTAAGTCCACGCCGAGATGTCCATGGCCTGCGTGAAGACCTCGCGAGGCGTCGCGGTAAACTTGCCTTGCTGCAACCAATCCCGGTCGGCAAAGGCGATGGAGTGAACGAGGAAGTCAAGCGTGTCGGTCGCCTCGGCGACCGCAGCGAAAGCCTCGTCCATCGACTCGTCGGAGGAGGCATCCATCGGACGAAGCCACGGATCCGCAACCCCGAGGGCCTCGATGGCCTTCCGAGCGCGACGCTCCATCTTCTCACCCGGCAGATGCGTACACAAACACGTCCCGCCCTCCCGAATGATCGACTCGGCGATGAACCATGCGTAGGAACGGTCGTTGGCGATACCGACCACGAGACCCGTCTTGCCATCCATGCAGCCCATGTCAATCCTCCTGTTGGGATCGGCAGGGTACTCAGCCGTGGCCCAGATTGCCTAGCAGTCGTCCCAATGCTCCAGGAGAAGCAGCAGATCACGGACGTCTACAACTCCGTTGTCGTCCAAGTCGGTGCTGCACGATGGGCACGGCCCCCAGGTGTCGACAATGGCCTGGATATCCCCGACATCACAAGTGCCGGTGCAGTCCGGATCCCACTGGCAGGAACAGATGTCTTCGCAGGTCACTCCGTCGGTAAAACTCCCTACGCACGACTCCTCAATCGTCTCGAAGCACCCCCCCGGAATGACGCACGCCCCAACGCGGATACCGGCCAACGTCCCGTATAACATGCAAAAGTCGTCGATCGCCACTTCGGAATAGGCGAATGATGGCGCCTCATAGCCGTACGAATGGCCACCGAACCCGATGGTCGCCGTTGATTCCGACGAAAGACCTGCCACGCCGGTGGCATACATTGGTGTGGATCCCACCCCCGGTGGATATTGATCAAATGCAATAATACCGAGGGCGGCGTCATACCAGACGTACATCGTCGCAACTGACCAAGACCTGTATTCCCAGACCTGAGTGACCGCATCGCCACCGTCCACCCAATAGTCGATCGCCTGGATGTTGTACGGTTGGTTGGGGTAGGCGAGACCACGCAGGGCGGTGATGGTCAACCCCCGATCGATGTCGGCGGTGGCAGGGTCGTCAAACGTGAGGCCGAAGGCAAGTCCCACCCCGGCACCAGCGGGTGTGATCGTAGTTGGATAGGACGGCTGCACATACCAGTCGGCCTGAATCGCCCAGTCGTGCCTCATGTCCACTT
>JASMMN010000138.1 GCA_030748155.1 Phycisphaerales bacterium | reverse complement strand
CGAGGCGGTCATGAGCGTCGTCTTTGATCGCATCACCGGGCTGGCCGGTCTGGTCTTGCTCGCCGCGGCTGTGGGCATCTTCGCAGCCGAGTCGAATACCGCCCGCGACATCGGATGGTGGACGGCGGGGGGCATGCTGCTTATCGCCATCGTGGCCATCGGAGCCTTCTTCGTGAGTACCCGCGGATGGCTTCGCATGCCAGAAGTCGCCAAGACCTTCGGCGGCGGGTTGCCCGCGCGGCTCTTTGAAGCGGGCCGGGCGTACGCGAAACACCCCGGTTCGGTGATCGCGGCGACGGGCGTATCGGTTTGCGTGCAAGTCCTGCTGGCTTCCGCAGCGGGCGTCTGCGCCTGGGCGCTCGGCGCGACACACGACATCAGCGTCATCTTGGCGGTCATGCCGATCCTGTTTCTCGCAGCGGCCGTGCCGCTGACCTGGCAGGGCGCTGGTGTCATGGAAGTGCTCGGTATCGCCTTGCTTGCCGTCCCCGAAGTGGCGAGCGTCAATCAGGTTGTCGGGTTCTTGGTGCTGTACCGCTGCCTCGAACTCTCATGGGGCCTTGTTGGGGCCTCGCTCATGCTCGGAGGCGGCGTCAGCCTGCATCCAGAGCGGCAGCAGGCGGCCCCCTGATACCATGGGCGTACTTGGACGAATCCCCTATGCGCACCGATTTTTTGCCATTTGCCAGACCCTCGATCAGTGGGGGAGACGTGGCAGCCGTCACGGAAACCCTCCGGAGCGGCTGGATCACGACCGGAGCGGGCTGCGCGGCCTTCGAAGCGGCCATCTGCGAGCGGCTTGGATGCGCTGCCGCCGTGGCCGTCACCAGCGGCACCGCGGCCATGCACCTGGCCCTGCATGCACTCGGCATCGGCCCCGGCGATGAGGTCATCACGCCCTCGATGACCTGGGTCTCGACGGTCAATCTGATCACCATGGCCGGGGCGACCCCGGTCTTCGTGGATGTCGATCGAGAGACCCTGATGGCTTCTCCAGAGGCTGTCGAGGCGGCCCTGACCGATCGAACACGGGCGATCATCCCGGTCGACTTCGCGGGTGCCGCTTTCGACATCGTGCCCATCAGGCGGCTTGCGGATGATCGAGGCATTGCATTGATTGAGGATGCCGCCCACGCTATCGGTACGGTTCGCACTGACGGCGAAGAGGTTGGCAGTTGTGGTACTGCGATCTTCAGCCTCCACCCCATCAAGACGATCACCAGCGGCGAGGGTGGCGTGCTCGTGACCGACGATGCCGAGTTCGGCGATTGTATTCGCCGCCTCCGCTTTCACGGACTCGACGTCG
The DNA here is from genome assembly GCA_030748155.1 of Phycisphaerales bacterium. GTDB lineage: Bacteria > Planctomycetota > Phycisphaerae > Phycisphaerales > SM1A02 > UBA12567. The sequence continues at coordinate 4,924 of JASMMN010000138.1, read as the reverse complement.
ATGCGTGGCAGCGGGGTCAGCAGGGCCGAAGTTCACAGGCCGAAGTGCTTGAGCCGGGCTTCAAATACAACCTGCCCGACATGAACGCGGTGCTCGGGCACTCGCAGTTCACGCGGCTTGATGCGTTTATCACGCAGCGGACACGCTTGGCAGATCGGTATCGCTCGCAACTCTCCGACATCCCGGGGATTCTTCCGCTTGGCGATGCCATTTCGACCGAGCGACATTCCTGGCATCTGTTCATCGTGCGGATCGACGAGCGTGCTGCCGGGATCGATCGCGACGCGTTCATGGAAGCAATGAAGGCTCGGAACATCGGCACCGGCATCCATTTCCGCGCTGCCCACACGCATCAGTGGTACCGGGATCATACCGATGTGTGGCGGGCCAACAGTCTTGCGAATACTGAGTGGAACAACGATCGAATCTGCTCGCTTCCCCTCTTTTCGGACATGTCCGAGTCCGACGTGGATGATGTGGTTGCCGCTGTTCGGGAAGTGGTTGCTGCGGGAGTGCCCGCATGAGCATGTCCGTTTCCATCGTGATTCCCGTCTACAACGAGGTCGAGAATATCGACGTGCTTGTGAAGCGAGTGACGACTACGTGCGAATCGCTTGCCAACGCGTGGGAAGCTGTGCTCGTTGATGACGGAAGTCGCGATGGCTCGTTGGAGAAACTCGAAGTGGCTGCAGATCGGCACGACGGTCACATTCGCGCCATCATCCTCAACCGCAACTACGGGCAGCACGCCGCGATCATGTGTGGGTTCCGCCACACCCGTGGCGATATGGTGATTACGCTTGATGCGGACCTGCAGAACCCACCCGAGGAAATTCCCCGACTCATCGAGATGATCGAGCAGGGAAACGATGTTGTCGGCACGATTCGCAGGAATCGAAGAGATTCCTTCTTCCGCAGATTCGCCTCAGCACGCATCAACTGGATGGTCAAGAGATCCACCGGGGTTGGCATGAGCGACTATGGTTGCATGCTTCGAGCCTACCGAAGGTCTGTTGTTGATGCGATGCTCCAGTGCCGTGAACGGAGTACGTTCATTCCTGTGCTCGCCAACAGTTTTGCCAAGCGAGCCGCCGAAATCGAGGTCGGCCACGCGGAGCGCCAGGCAGGCGATTCCAAGTACAGCCTCTGGAAGCTCGTCAATCTTCAATTTGATCTGCTTACCAGCATGACGACGACTCCACTGCGACTGCTCTCGTGGTTCGGTGTGGTGATCGCTGTGGGCGGCGTGGGGTTTGGCTTGTTGCTGCTGTTCCTTCGGATTGTCTTTGGTGCCGCCTGGGCCGCCGAAGGTGTGTTTACACTCTTTGCGGTTCTGTTCATTTTCGTTGGGGTACAGTTCGTTGGAATGGGGCTTCTTGGCGAGTACCTCGGCCGTGTCTACTACGATGTCCGGGGGCGCCCGCGTTATTTCATCGACCGGATTGCCGGTCACTCCGATCTCGGGGGTGCTGAGGCGAAAGAGACGGCCAAGGCGGCCGCGATCGAAAGGCAGGTACAGACATGAAGGCCGTGCTATTTGTCTATCACGAGGTTGGCGCTGCAACGCTTGAGGCCATGCTGCGAAACGGTGTCGATGTCGCTGCGGTGTTCACCCATCGCGACGACCCATCCGAAGGTGGCTGGTTTCGCTCGGTTGCGAGAATCGCCGCCGAGAACGGCATCCCGGTGCATGCGCCGGACGATGTGAACCACCCGATCTGGGTGGCGCGTGTGCGGGACATGGAACCCGATTCCATGTTCTCGGCTCATTATCGCAAGATGATCGGATCAGACATGCTCGATGTTTGCCCGAATCGGTGCTACAACATTCACGCATCGATGCTGCCGAAGTACCGTGGCCGCTGTCCTATCAACTGGGTACTCATAGGTGGCGAGGCAGAGACGGGCGTCACACTTCATCACATGACGGTTGCTGCCGATGCCGGCGACATCGTGGCCCAACAAGCGGTCACAGTTGACGACGATGACACCGCTACCACGTTGATGGCGAGCATTGTCGATGCAACCACTGTGATGCTCGACGAGGCACTGCCTGCGATTGCTGATGGAACAGCGACGAGTACACCTCAGGATGCATCCGGCGCTACCACCTATCCGAGCCGCTGCCCTGAAGACGGACACATCGACTGGTCAGGTGCCGCTGAGTCGATTCGCAATCTCGTGCGGGCCGTCACACATCCGTGGCCGGGAGCATTCACGTGGGCGGGTGAGCGGAAGGTCCTGATTTGGGAGGCAACCATCCTTCCCGGAGCGCCGGGCGCTACGCCGGGCACAGTGCTCTCGATTGAACCACTGACCATCGCGTGTGGTGAGGGGGCCCTGCGTATCGATGCCGGTCAGACAGAAGACGGCGTATGGTCGACGGGCGGACACATGGCAGACGAACTCAATATCGTCGACGGAATGCGGCTGGGCAAGTCAGCCCCGGTCACCGCTCCCCGGAAGCGATCGGTACTCATTCTCGGTGTCAACGGCTTCATAGGCAGTCATCTTTCCGAGCAATTGCTTGCCAATGACTACGAGGTCTTCGGCATGGATTTGCGGGCCACCAACATCGGCCACCTCGTGGATCGTCCCGGGTTTCACTATGTGGAGGGCGACATTTCCATCAATCGGGAGTGGGTCGAGTATCACGTTCGCAAGTGTGATGTCATCCTGCCGCTCGTAGCGATCGCGACGCCGATCGAATACGTTCGCAATCCGATTCGTGTGTTCGAACTCGACTTCGAGCAGAACCTGCAAATCGTTCGTTACTGTGTGAAGTACAACCGTCGAATCATCTTCCCATCGACCAGCGAAACCTATGGAATGTGCGCAGATGAGTTCTTCGATGAGGATTCGTCAAGCCTCGTGCTTGGCCCGATCAACAAACAGCGTTGGATCTACTCCTGTTCAAAGCAGTTGCTCGATCGGGTGATCTGGGCGTATGGCGTGCGAGACAATCTTGACTTCACACTCTTCCGGCCGTTCAATTGGATCGGCCCGCGTCTTGATACGCTTGACGCAGCAAGGATCGGCTCATCTCGGGCCATCACGCAGCTCATCCTCAATCTCGTCGAAGGAACGCCGATCCAGCTGGTCGATGGTGGTGAGCAGAAACGCTGCTTCACCGATGTCACCGAGGGCGTGGAATGTCTGTTCCGCATGATCGACGACACCGATGGACGCAGCACCGGCGAGATCGTCAACATCGGGAACCCGGATAATGAGGCGAGTATCAAGGAACTGGCCGAGATGATCGTGGCCCGCTTTGATCAGCATCCGCTGCGGCACCGGTTCCCACCCTTCGCCGGGTACCACGTGATCGAGAGCGGCAAGTATTACGGCAAGGGTTATCAGGATGTGCAACATCGCCGTCCATCCATTCGCAACGCGAAACGAGTACTCGATTGGAAGCCGACGATTAGCACAGAGGACTCGGTGGCTCGCACCGTGGACTGGTTTATTGAGAATCATGTTCGCTCGATCGGTGCCGAGAACACTGCGGCTACAGAGACCCCGACGGGCGCATGAACCTCGGACTCCGGATCGATGTTGATACGTTTCGAGGTACCCGCGATGGCCTTCCTGTTCTGCAGCGAATGCTCGATGCGCGTGGCATTCAGGCGTCTGTCTTTCTGACCGTCGGACCGGACAACATGGGTCGACATCTGTGGCGGTTGCTCAAGCCCGCCTTTCTTGCCAAGATGCTCCGCTCGCAGGCAGTGAGCATCTACGGGTGGGACATTCTGCTGCGGGGGACCTTCTGGCCGGGCCCGGTCATTTTTCGCCGCCTCAGGCCACAGCTTCGTGGCATCGCCGAGGCGGGGCATGAAATCGGCATGCACGCATGGGACCATCATGGCTGGCAGGTAGCGGCGCACCGCATGCCACCAGAAGCCGTGCGTTCCGAGATCGTAATGGCGCACGAGGCCATCACAGAAGTGATCGGTCGAGCACCAACCTGCACGGCTGCGCCGGGATGGCGATGTACACCGGGGATTCTTCCACTCCGTGATGAGCTGGGGTACACCTACGCCAGCGATTGCCGCGGACACGGTGTTTTTCAGCCGCAGGCGGGACCACCGCAAGTATGTGTGAATCTTCCGACCTGGGACGAAGTCGTGGGGCGGGACGGTATCACCGATGAGAACTTCAATGATCACATCCGCGGGCGCATGCGCAACGACGGATTTGATGTCTTGACGGTGCATGCCGAGTCCGATGGTGGGGCCAAGGCGACATTGCTCGGTTCCTTTCTCGATCAGGCGATCGCCGATGGCATCAACATCGTTCCGCTGCGGGATTTGATTCCAGACGATATTCCAAGTGGAACGCTCAAGCGAGGCGCGGTGAATGGTCGCGAAGGCTGGGTTGCCGTTCGAGAGGAAGAACCAGCGTGAGCGTCGAGCACCCCACACTTGGATCACGCCGCCGCTTTGCCAAGATGGCCTTGCTGGTGCTCGCCATCGTATTCATCGGCGTGTACATCGTGCCGCTTGGCCTGCGACCGCTTGTTGTTCCCGATGAAGCGCGGTACGGCGTCATTCCAGCCGAGATGATCGATACGGGCGAATGGGTGGTGCCGCATCTGGTCGGTATTCGGTACTTTGAGAAGCCGGTACTCGGCTACTGGTTGACGGCGGTTTCTTTTCTGGGTTTCGGAGAGAATGCCTTCTCGTTGCGGCTGCCATCGGCGCTCATGTCGGGTCTGGCGATTGTGATGCTGCTGTTGTTTGTCCGCAGATGGACCAATCGATGGGATCTTGCTGTCTTGTCTGGGGTGGTCCTTGCGACGTGCCTGGAGCCGGTCATTCTGGGGACCACGGCTGTCCTCGACGCGCCCTTCGCCGGGACCGTGACCGCGACGATTGTGTGTTTCTATCTGGGGTGGCGGGCGCGTGGATCCAAACGCGCTGGATGG
>JASMMN010000137.1 GCA_030748155.1 Phycisphaerales bacterium | reverse complement strand
CCATGAACTGGCCGGGGAAGGACCCCCATGAACCAATGGTCCGCAACACCGTGCCATGGTCGTCGAGGCAGAGCACGCGGTGGTTGTGGGTATCGGCTACCCAGATGTGGCCGGCATCGTCGATCGCGACACCCTCGGGTCCGCGGAGTCCGATTCGCTCGCCGCCGAGATTGCGGAGGTGCTTGCCGCCCGGTTCGAAGACTTGAATGCGGTTGTGTCCGGTGTCGGTTACGACTGCGATGGTGTCACTCACATCGATCGCGTGGGGGCTCCGCATTCGGAACGCCCCGTCGCCCGGGCCGCCAAAGCCACCGAGCATTGTGCCGTCGCTGCTGAAAAACATGACACGGTGTCGTCCTGTGTCAGCGACGTACAGACGGCCGTTTGACGCAATTGCCAACCCACGTGGCTGGTGCAGCGAATACGACAGATCCAGTGCTGGGCTTCCATCTGCAAGTCCAAGTTGGATGATGCCCGTGTCGGTGTCGAGGACCGCGACGTCATCAACCTCCGGCATGGTCGCTACCGCGTGGACGCCGCCGAGATTCTCCCTTGTCGAGACCCACTTGCCGAGCGTCGATGCATCGGCTAGTTGGGCAAGTATCAGCAGGAGGGTCGGTGTGAGCATGGAGGAAGGATAGTGGGGGAGCTTGGAGTCGAGGGGCGGAACGCCTCAGTTGGTCTGGGGCCGTTCAACCTTGAATCCAAGCGTTGCGATCTTGGCCCTGACAACATCATGGTCGGTTCCCGTGTCAATCCACACAACGACTTCTTGATCCGCCGCCGAGGCCGCGACATCATTGACGCCATCGCAGCTCATCAAACCCTGCTCGATGGCACGCTCGCAGTTCCCGCAGTGCATGCCGCTCACGGCCAGTACGACTCGATCACCTATTCCATGAGTGACCGTCGAGGGTCCATCTGCGGAGTCGGCTGGGCGTTCGCATGCGACCAAGACCGCCGTGATGGTGCCGAGCAGTACTCGAATGATCATGCGGATACTGTAGGGTCTCAGGTCTTCAAGACCGGCGCAGGATTCCATCGTTTGCGGAGAATGGCGTCGGCGTCGGCACCCATCCAGTCCTTGAGGGCGGCGGCGTACACCTGCCTGAAGTCGGCGGTGAACTTCAGGTCGCCCTGATCGAGGTTGGTCATGCTTGGATGCGTGCCGTGGACGCCGGGCTTGACCATTGGGCCGACGAGGTACATCGGGGCGGCGGTGCCGTGGTCGGTGCCTCCGGAGCCATTCTCGCCGACGCGGCGGCCGAACTCCGAGAAGACCATCGTGAGGACGCGGCCATCATTGCCTTGGGCCTTGAGTTCGTTCTGGAAGGACAGTAGCGAGTCGCCCACTTGCCGCAGCAGCCGCTGATGCGAGCCGGACTGGTTGGCGTGCGTGTCGAAACCTCCGAGCGTGACGTAGTAGACGCGCGTACCCATGCCCGCGCGAACGAGGGCCGCGACTGTCTGAAGCTGCGTGGCGAGATCGCCTCCGCTCCACGTGGTCAGTGGTGAGACGGAGACGGCCTTGCGAACCTGATTGGATGACATCTGCGCATCGAGTGCCGTGCGTTTGAGGAAGGCGAGATTGTCATCGGCCCCCGTGGATTGTGATCCGGGAACAGATTTGAAGGCCGCGGCCACATCGCTGCCGAAGTCCTCGCCCATCCACCGGTAGAGGTCGGGCGATTCGAAACTCACCGGCAGCGACCTATCACCCTGCATCGCAAGCGGTGCCGCATTCCCGAGCGCAATACCGGAGGCGGCCTCGGGTGTGCCTTTGCAGGTGTTGTCGAAGTAGCGCCCGAGCCAGCCGTTGTCGCGGCCGCTGGTGTCTGCAGTGTGCCAGATGTCCATCGACGAGAAGTGGGATCGGTTCGGGTTGGGATACCCAATGCCCTGCACGATGCAGCCGAGTCCGTCGTCAAGGAGATCACGGAACCCGGAGAAGGCCGGGTGCAGGCCAAGACCATCGTTGCCGGGAAGCGAGAGGGCGGCATCGTTGCCTTTACCGGGCGCGGCGATCGCCAGTTGGGGTCGCTTCTTGTAGTAGTCGGCCGATCCATAGGGAACGACGGTGTTCAGGCCGTCATTGCCGCCAGCGAGCTGCACGACGACGAGGACATGATCCTGCGGAACACCGGCCAGCGAAGAAACCAGTGAACCGAGCGGAAGCCCCATCGCTTCGCTCGCTCGTTGAATGAAGAGCGGCGCGGTGGCCGCCATGCTGGCAAGTGCCGTGCCTCGCTGAATGAAGTGTCGTCGTGTCCAGGGCGTGATGTTGGTCATGGTTTGAATCTCATCAAGGAGGTCCGTGAACGTCCGGTGACTAGCACAGTTGGTACTCGGGGCAGGCGGTCATCAGAGAAAGAAGGTGTACCAGAGTCTCGTTGTCGAACCGGTCGCGGGACTTGGCAAGGGTGGTCCACTCTTCGAGCCGACCGTCGGTGGGGGCGTTGCCGAGCGTGAATCGAGCGAGGTAGGTCACGATGTCCTCGGCTTCGTCACGGCCGGTGAGTCCTCGCAGGTGCGAGACCAGCGGTGCCGCATCCCACCCGCCGGGTGAGCCTTCCCATGCCTTCGCCTCGGGATCGCGTCCGGTCATCAGGTAGACCAGCAGGTTGTTGCGGATGAAGAGCGTGGACGTGTTGATCCACTTGCGTCCGCCCTCCCAGCCCTTGACGCTCGGCGGAAAGAAGAGTTCCTGCCCCATCAATCCGCAGGCTTGATTGACCCGGGTGATGTTGCGAACGGGCGTATCGAGCGATCGAATCGCCTGTACGGCCAGTTGCACCGGGCTCTTGATCATGCTTCGTCGATTCGCCGGGTCGTAGAAGTGCTTCGATCGGAAGAGCTCGCGGAGCATCGGCCGCACATTCCAATTGCTGCGTTTGAGCGTGCTGGCCATGCGATTGACGGCACCCTTGGTGGTGTTGGTGATCTCGGTTGAGTCATCAACGAAGAAACGGTGCATCTTCCACGGGACGAACCAGGATGCGGAGGGCCGCTGGAAGATGAGTTCCACGAAGTCTGAGCCATCGAACTGTCCAGTTCGGCCGAAGATGGTCTTGCCGCTCGAATCGAAATTGCGTTGGTTGAATGAAAACGCGTCATCGCGATAGGTCATGCCGGTCAGTGCCCGGGCACCTTCCTTGATGTCGTCTTCGGTGTATCCGTTTCCTTCGCCGAGCGTGAAGAGTTCCATCAGTTCACGGGCGAGATTCTCGTTTGGTGCTTTGCGAGTGTTCTGGTTGTTGTTGAGGTACTTGATCATCGCGGGGTCACGAATGATGTTGTGTACCAAGTCATTCTTGAAGTTGCCGCCCGCGTTCTGCCGCAGCATGTTGTTCTGCAGCATCATGTGCCAACTGTCCTCGACTGCTCGGTATCCGGTGGCGAAGTGACCGTGCCAGAAGAGTGTGAGTTTCTCGTGCAGAGGACGCGGTGTTTCAATCAATCGCTCAAGCCAC
>JASMMN010000136.1 GCA_030748155.1 Phycisphaerales bacterium | reverse complement strand
GCCGGGCTTGAGCGACTTCGGTGCCATGCCGACGACCCGCGGACCGAGTACCGTAAAGCCCGGAAACGCGAAGCCGGACGAGAAGAAGTTCTCGATGATGGCGAATCGCTCGTAGGGGTAGGCGCCGATGAGCGGCGTATACAACTTCAGATAGTGCTCGGCGGCGTCGAGGTAGTAGTCTGATTTGTCCGCGTGATTGCTTGGAAGGTGGACCGTGACATCGACCGGCCCGAAGTTCGTCTCGACGGTCCGTCCGGTGACCTCGTGCCGATTGCCCACGACCGCCATGCCATCCACACGGCGAGGCGTGGACCACGACCAGCACGGCAGCGTGATCGGACCTCTGCACGTCGGGTTTCCCGAAGCGACGAGGGTCCATCCTTCCATCGGCGCGATGTTGATTGCCATCTCGCGAAGCAGGGGTACGCCCGCCTCGTCTACCGGCTGCGGATACCAGTTGCTGCCATCGGAGAGGAAGATGCCCTCCTCACCCACATGGGCGTTGACCGAGAAGTTGTGAATCTGCCCGACCTTCTCACCGCTTTCAATGTCATCGCGGAAGATGCCCGAGAAGAACATCTCCACGACATCCCCGACCTTCAAGTCACTCACGATCCCGGCAGCAGAGGACTCCCTTTGCGCTCCATTGACCACCACACGATGCACTCGCGCCGACGAGTTGAGTTCGTAGTGGAGATCACCGCCATGGTTGACCTGAATAGCGGTAGCCCCTTCGACCTTTCCACTCGCCGGATCGAGCGTGACATCAAGCCGCTGATTCTCTATATCCGCACCAACGCCGATCACAAGAGTCAGGGCGAGGGCGTACATGAAAGGGCTCCTGTTGGATCTGCTCAGGCGAGAATCGGTGAGTCATTTGCAACAAGGTCGGGCATCAGTGGCTCCAGTGTTGCGGTGAAATGCCGCAGCACAGGCGGCGATTCGAGCATCCGCATCCCACAGATTCGATCACGTTTGTCATTGACTCGCAGCAGCACTTCGGCGATGTAATCCACATGGCTTTGGGTGTAGACCCGCCGTGGGAAGGCCAGCCGAACGAGCTCGCGCGGGGCTGCCCGTTCGCTGCCATCGGGCTGCTGACCGAACATGACCGAGCCGATCTCGCTGCCGCGAATGCCGCCCTCCAAATAGATCGCAGCCACCAGAGACCAGCCCGGGTACTCGTTCCATGGGATATGCGGCAGCATCTTGCCGGCATCGAGATAGAGTGCATGCCCGCCGGGCGGTGTGATCATCGGTATGCCCGCCACCTGCAGCCGCTCGCCCAAGTAGGCGATACTCCGAATGCGATATCGCAGATAGTCTTCTTCGAGCGCCTCGTACAGACCGACAGCCACCGCTTCGAGATCGTAGCCGGCAAGACCACCATAGGTCGGGAAGCCCTCGGTCAAGATGAGCATGGTGCGGCACTCGACCACAACATCCATATCGTTCAAGGCGAGAAAGCCGCCGATGTTGGCCATGCCATCTTTCTTCGCGCTCATCGTGGCACCATCGACAAGCGAGAACATCTCCCTTGCAATATCGATGGGACTCCGGTCGCCCTGTCCTTCTTCCCGCATGTGGATGAACCAGACGTTTTCGGCAAAGCGACATGCGTCGAGAAACAAGGGGACACCGTGCCGATTGCAAATCTCCCGCGCCGCGCGGATGTTCGCAAGGCTCACCGGTTGCCCCCCACCGGAGTTGTTCGTCACCGTAATCATCACGAGCGGCACCCGACCGGGATTGTCGGTCAGCACGGTGTCGAGTTGCTCAAGATCAATGTTGCCCTTGAAAGGCGCGTCGGCGGATTCCATACTCTCGCGGCACGGAAGATCCATCGCCACCGCTTCGCGGTACTCGACGTTGGCTCGCGTCGTGTCGAAGTGCGTGTTGTTGAGCACCAAATCACCGGGGTTGACCATGGCGCGGAAGAGAATCCGCTCGGCTGCGCGGCCCTGGTGGGTCGGTATGACATGATCCAGGCAGGTGATGTCCTTGATGGCTGCCTCAAAGCGGTAGAAGGAGTCGGCGCCTGCATAGGTTTCATCGCCCTGCATCATCATCCCCCACTGCCTCGCTGAGAGGGCACCTGTTCCAGAATCGGTCAGTAGATCGATGAGTACGTCTTTGCCCCTCAGAGAGAACAGATTCCATCCCGCCTCGCGAAGTGCTTCCTCACGCCTCGCTCGAGTGGTGCGCCGCAATGGCTCGACCGTCTTGATCCGAAACGGTTCGATAATCGTGTTGAATGGTTGCTCGGTGGTCATGGTGCCGGTACCTCGATGCCCCAATTACCACCACGCAGCGGTCAAACAATCTTGCCGCTAGTGGATACCGTAGAAACGATGGGTTCAGCTCGACAAAGAGGAAGGTTTTCCGCCTGGTCGACGAGTTGCCGCAGCGTCAACTGGGCAAGAGAAGATTCGAGGCTCGCAATGGCCGTATCAATCTGGGACTGCAGCGGACATAAACTCGCCGAGTGTTCACTTCGGCCAAGCGGACACTTGGTGATCCGCTGCAAAGGTTCGATGACGTTGACAACATCGAGCAGAGTCGTGGTACTGGAATCGCATCCGATTACGAATCCGCCGTAGCGGCCACGTTGCCCTTTCACCAGACCCCCCCGGCGAAGCTGATTGAGGACCTTTGAAGCGTACTGTTGAGGAATTCGCCCTCCATCGCTCAATGTGGCGCAGGTAGTCGGGGCACCGTCGGCCTCGGTCAGGAGAATCATCATGCGAAGGGCGTACTCTGAAGTTGTTGAAAGCATGTGTCGGTATTCCCACCCGCCGGGTTCGTCTCAGCCTCAAGTATACAGATACCGGGCGAGTGAGCCCCCTACCACGCTTTCGCCATGTTTCCACGCCGTAATCGTGCCAACAATCCCTCCCAGTCCATGGATGGCCCGTCAGATCCTGCGGCCGCCACCTCCCCGGGGGAGAGGCGATGGAAACCACACCGAAGGCCATGGGCGTCTTGAGGGTCGGGCTGTAGATGAACCGCACTTGATGCGCATCCCCCCATCGCCAATGGAGCACCATCAGTCCCCGTGAAGGTGCCTGCGGTAGAGTTGATCAACGCGATCGAGCATGTGCGCGAGGCTGTGGCCCTGAAGAACCAGTTCGCGGCCAGCCTTGACATAGGCTTGTGTCTTCTCGGGCTCGGTGAGCGTTGCCTCGATGGCCGCGGCAAGTCCGCGGGGGTCCTTTGTCGGAGCGATTCGACCGGTTCGACCCTCTTGGATAATCTCGGGAATGCCTCCCGCATCGGTTCCCACGACGGCGGTTCCGCAGGCCAGCGCTTGCAATCCGATTTGGGGAATACCTTCGTGGCCAGTTGAGGGAACGACCAACACGTCCAAGCTCCGCAGGAGTTCGTCAACATCTTCCCGGTGGCCGAGCATTGTGACATCCTCACGAAGGTCCAACTCGCTGATCGTTTCAATGATGTTCGCTCGCTGAGGGCCGTCACCGACGATCACGTATCGCGCCAAGACGCCGCGGTCCTTGAGAATCCTCGCCGCCCTGAGGTAATCGGCATGCCCCTTCCAGGAGCGGAGCACCGAGGCCATACCGACCAGCGGCGCATCGTCCGAACCAGGCACGATCGACAGATCTGCAGCGACGCCATCCGGCGAAAACCGCTCGGTGTCGACCCCGGTCGAAACCGTTGAAATGCGATCGTGTGGAAGACGGAACGTGTCCTTCAGATGCGTCGTGATCCTCCCGCTGGTCGTCATCACATGATCCGCAAGTGACGAGAAGGCGAGCCGGCTGATCCTTGGATTCCGGTAGGACACGTCGATGTGCCGGGATCGAATGCACAGTGGCGTTCGAGCCAACCTCGCTGCCGCGCCAACCAGATACCCGTCTCGCGAACTGTGGGTATTCACGATCTGAACATCATTGGCTCGCAACCATGTTCTCAGCCGCCACGCATTGAGAAGGTATCGGCTCTTCCGCGTATCGAGCGGGCGTACTGCGATTCCCTCAGCAACACACCGCTTGTAGATCTCGCTCAGCGGGGGGGCAAGAAGAGCTACCCATGATCCTCGGCTCCTGAACCCCCGCAACTCAGCCAGAACGCGATGTTCCTGTCCGCCCCAACCGAGCGAAGCCTCCGAGTGCACGATACGCCATTGAACGGACTTGCCCATGGGTCAGGAACCCAAGTCGCCGCGGTTGAGCCGCTTGCAGATGCTCTGCCTGAGTTGAAGGACAGGAGACCAGAGTATCGACCAGATGCGGTCCGCCATCGTCACCTCCCGCCCCGAGGGTGGCGCGTCCCGGCGAATACACAGCAGCGTTCCCGCCTGCCCGACGCGACTGAAGTGTGGGTTGCGATTCAGAAAGCGATCAATAGGCCACTGGACACCTTTGAACCGAGGCGCGTAGTCGTGGAAACAGGCGATCCCACCAACGTTCAGGAGTCTCAACCATCGTAGATCCGCCATGACATGCCGAATCTTGTGGGCGGCGTCGATCAGGATGAAGTCGAACCGATCGGCGGTGCGATGAGCGTGCTCAAATGCCTCTGAGCTGCTCATTGTGTTGAAATCGACGCTCCTCGCATCGAGATCGTGGCCGATCAAATTCCGCTCAACGACGCCCATTTGATCCTCGAAGTAGGTCATTCGATCAACGACGACGAAGGGTGGGCGTCTTCCTTCCTCGTAACAGTTCATCAGGAAACACAGCGTCCCCCCCGCGGCTGTTCCCACTTCCAGGTGCTTCCCCTTCAAATCGAATCGGCCGAGCCAATCCCTCAATCCGGCCAGTTCAAGGTCGGTCATCTCCGGTTCGAGCGTGGTGGCGCAGCGACGTTGTCCCATGGGTGTCTGCTCACTTAGTCTCATGGTGCACACTGGCGGCAGAATGCTCACACGCGATCAACTCTGTCGCCGCCAACAAGCGATCCGTGGTGGCACGCTTGTGTCCAACCGCCCGATCGACCAAGCCGCTCCTCCATAGCACTTCCGTGGTCCAGTTGCCGCCGGCCTTTGGAAGATGCAGGAAGACTGCGCCCCCTTGAGGATGAGTGCCATGCCGAGCGCCTTGTGAAGCTGATATTCGTGATCCGTGAACGGCTACCCATGATATCGAGCACATCAGCAGCACGACAGACCCATGTCCGGATCCGGACTTGCCCAGGTTCAGTCGATCTCCTGTCGTCCGCAGCACATGAGCAATCGTATCGATCAATCGGGGATTTCTGAGTTCTATCTGCCCGAACGCAAGCGACAACGGAACCGCCTCCGGGATCTGACCAGCAAGTTGTCCCACCTTCGAACCATCGTCTTGCCCGGCGCGTTCTCGCGGATGCTCCGCCAGGTCCAGCCGTACTCCATGATGGGCTATGCCAGGCTCAAGGGCATTCACAATGGCGTGCAATCTGTGTTTGCCCGATCCATCGACGGCGACTTGGTGGAGTGTGGCACCGCCCGCGGCGGCTGCGCCGCATTGATGCGACTGACCGCCAAACGGTGCCGGGACGATCGAACGCTCTGGGTCTATGACACCTTTGAGGGTCTGCCACGACCCACCGACGACAACCCGGACTGTGAATTGGCGCTCACACGCGAAAAGACATGCCTCGGTGAATTCGACGAGGTTGAGGCGCTCTTCAAGTCACTGGATGTGCTCGATGGAAGGCACATGATCAAGGGGCTCTTCCAGGACACACTTCCCGAAACGACGCCGGACCGCATCGCGCTCCTGCATCTCGACGGAGACTGGTATGAAAGCACGCATGTGTGCCTCGATCACCTGTATGACAAGGTGAGTACCGGGGGTGTCATCCAGATCGACGACTACGGCCACTGGGCGGGTGCCCGCAAGGCGCTACACGAGTTCTTCGGTGAACGGGGCATCGAGGCCGATCTCAAGTATCTTGACTGTTCCGGACGACAATTCGTGAAGCCCTGAGATCAAGACGCCCTCACGCTGGCTGCTTCACAACCGACACCATCAGATGACGACCGAGCCGACTGGGTCCAGATCCAGCCGCTCGCCAGTACGCCCGTTCTTCCTCGGTTCTAGCCTTGCGAAGTTTGCGACGGCAATACCACTTTGCTGGAAGACCGAGCACGTGCTCGTACAGATGCCTCGCCTTGGACATGGGTTCCTCGATGATGACCGGCGTACCGAAGCCGGCTAACTTCAAGAACACGTACAACTGCGGCCACGACCAGGGCGTGATGTGCATGTGGGTGCCCGGCTTCACCCTGTCGGCAAGTGAAGGAAAGGACGGGAAGAACCCACGCAGCATGAATTGCAACCGGGCCTGGGGGTACCACACATTGGGCGTCGTCACGATGAGCATGCCACCCGCATTCAAACTCCGATGGCAATGGCGAAGCAGCAGCAGCGGGCTGCCAACATGCTCCAGACCTTCACAGCAGCAGATGAGGTCATACCCGTGACAGTCCTCAGGCAACCCTTCATCGAGGTCATGCTGGCGGAGCGTGCGGTAGCCCTCCGCCCCGCTGACATACAGGTCAATGCCATCGACCACGATCTCATCGCCCAACGCTGCAGGGAGCCACCCATCTCCGGATGGGGCGTCCAGCACTGTCTTGAAGCCGCGATCGTTGAGGTATGCAATCAACGTTTCCTTGGATGAGTCCTGCATATGGGGGGGGACGGTAGTGCCAGGGCACGAGAATCACAACCGGCTGGCAAATCAAGCAGCAAACCCGGCCCTTACACTGAAAACAGCTCTTTTTACGTTATTTCGCGTGTTTTGCTGTCTTCTGACGGCATTTTCGTCTTCGTGTTCGCATGGTCCCTGCTTCAACGCAACTCAAGAGTGCCATCCAATGCGTTCTGCCGCACATGCTCCCTGTAGCGCCCTGATTCGGTGCGAAATGCCCTCTTCCATTGCCCTCGTCAGCCCGTAGATGCCCACATCGCCCACAACACCACAGTCTGGGCAGCCGGTCACCGATGGCTGGGAACAGCAGTGAACACGAGATCGAGCGCAAACAGCGTGCGAATACGGAAAGGCAGCCAGGTGAAGACCGGGATGCCGGTACTGCCGCCACCCAACAAGTGTCCGGATATGGGATGCACGGCCACCTGCTCAAAGTGGTCGCTGAGTTCCTTCTTCACGAGCGTATGGGAATAGGACCGCAGGTGCGATGGATCGACCTCCACCGGATGGCCTCGCAGGAATCGCAGCCTGTTGCGGAGGCGAAAGGCGTTTGGCACTGATCCGACAAGCCGCCCACCGGGCCGGAGCACGCGTCGGATTTCCCCAAGGGCACGCAGGGGAAAGCGAAGGTGCTCCATGACCTCTGAGAACACGACCACATCAAAGCGGTGGTCGTCAAATGGGAACGGCTCGGAGTCCACGTCAACCCAGTGCCCGACGAGATCAAGGCGGCTTTCAAATTCCTTGAGTGCGTTGCGATCCACATCGATGCCCACCA
>JASMMN010000135.1 GCA_030748155.1 Phycisphaerales bacterium | reverse complement strand
AAGATGAGTGGATTTCGGTGCGGAGCATAGAAACGGGCCCCGGTGATGCTGCGATGCTCCCGAACATGCCAGGAACGGTCTACTACCCGTGGCCATCACATGACATCACCGACATCATGCTCACCTTTGAAGTTTCGGAGGATGTGGTCGTCGGCCGAGACTGGGGCGTCCGGTCCATCCGTCGGGGGCTTGATATCGACGGCGAGTACACCGTGTCCATCTTCGACTTCGACCGTTCTCGCCCCGATTGGCGGGATTTCCAACCTGACGTTCTTCCCCAAGTTGATCCAGGTGAATGGGATGAATTTATTGCACAACCGTACCCAGGAACACCCCCGGGGATTGGGCGGTATCTCGAGCGACAAGCCGATGACACGCTGCGGATGTATGTTCGTATCCTGACACATGGCGATGTCAATGAACCATACCAGTGGGATTTGGACTTCGTCGATATCGCGGATCTGTACAACCCCGGACCGTAGTTACTCGGCGGCCGAGCATCCCCAGAATCTTTGAGCGAGCAGCAGGAGGGGGCCCCTCCTGCTGCTTGTCGTGTAGGCCTGCTGTGTTGTGCGCGATGCTGTGAACTCGTGTGTTTCCCTCGACACCATTCGCATGAAACTGTCGCGTTGCCAGCGTCTCATCGCCCTGCCGATCCGAACGTCTCATCCTGAGGCATACGGAAATGACAACCCAATCAACGCAACAAACCGCCGTGTGGGCTCCACAAAGGTTGGGCGGCGTGAATACCGCAAGAACTTCTCTACATCGAGACGACCAGCGTGCCTCGACAACGCGGAACGCACGCTGCCCCATGACCAGCGATACCGGTGATTCTCGTGCGAGGACTACGACCCGCTCGGCACGACGTACCGCATGACGATTCGATTGCCGGGCGGCATGATCTCGACCTCGGTCATGAAGGCACGCATGAGGGCCAATCCGCGACCAGAGGCAATGGTGAGATTCTCCTCCGCCGTTGGATCCGGTACGGCATCAGGGTCGAATCCCGGGCCAACATCTTCCACCGACACCGTGATTCCCTGCCCGTCGATCGCAGCAGCGACTTCGATCTCCAATGAGGGATCCCCGCCGTGGCCGTGCCGAATGGCATTGGCCAAGGCCTCTTCCAGCGCCAGTCGCACGGCGAAGGCAACCGTTTCTCCGAGGCCGGCCTCCTCGACCGCTCGCTGCGTCTGCTCGATGATCGGCTGGCACGCGTCCCGCTCGCCGGGGATTCGCCAGTGGCGGCTCCAAGGAGTGGTTGGCTTCTTCACCGTTGACTTCGCCTCTGATTCACTGGGTCGGTGCCGCCACACAACACCCATGCCCGTCCTGCCTCAACTCCAGAATGGACATGCAGGCTCATGCAAGAAGGGAGGTCAAGAGAAGGCACTCCCGAATCATCCTTCGCCGAGCAGTGCCGCCCTTGCCGAAGCGACATCAGGCTCGATCTTGAGCACACGATCGAGTCGAGTAATGCGAAACACTTCGCCGATCGTCTCGTTGACATGAGCGAGGCACAGGCCGCCGGATCGATCCTGCAGGCGGCTGTTGAGCGTGATCAGCATACCCAGCGCCGACGAGGAGAGATGTTCCACCTGCGAAAAATCCAACACGATGTGGGGAGATGAAGCCTCGGCAACAACAGCGTCCAACTCCTCTCCCAGAGATCGAATCACCAACTCATCGAGAATGTGCCGATCCCGCAGGCGAACGATCGCATAGCCGTCCTCGAGGCTGGTTTGGACATGCTGACACTGGTCCGCCATGACGAGAAGCTCCTCAGCACACCCCAAGGCCGGGTCAAAGAGGGGTGGTTCCTAGGGGGTGTAGGCCGATCCGACTCGCAGTGATTCGGTCAGCCCCGGAAACAGTTGATCTTCATTTTCGTGCTGAAGAATAACCTCGGGGCGGAGCAGAATCAGAAGGGTGCTTTCCGCCGTTGCAGTGATTCGGTTCGCGAAGAATCGATTGATGTACGGAATCTTCGAAAGCAGCGGCACGCCAGCCTCCGTCTCATATTCCTCGCTCGTGCGGTATCCGCCAAGCATTGCCGTACCCTTGTCCGGAACCGAGGTTGTCACACGAAGTTGCTGAACTGCGATGGTCGGCAACTCGATCCTGCCCGCAAACTGCGCCGAACCGCCGCCGAATCCACCGCCACCGGCCGCACCTGTCGTCGCCGCAG
The DNA here is from genome assembly GCA_030748155.1 of Phycisphaerales bacterium. Lineage (GTDB taxonomy): Bacteria > Planctomycetota > Phycisphaerae > Phycisphaerales > SM1A02 > UBA12567. The sequence goes on along the minus strand of JASMMN010000135.1, from coordinate 1,567 downwards.
AAGCAATGCTCAAGAGTTCTGACTTCTGGAAGTTCACATTCATCGTGACATACCGACGGTCGGAAGACGCAGCACCCTTGATGTGCAACATGACACCAGTGTTGATCGTGTCAACGTCCGGCGTGAACGCACCAGAACCGCTCCCACTTGCGGCGGTCAGACCGGATACATAGGCCTGCTCCTGGGTGATCGAGATCCACGCACCTTGGCCATTGAAGAAGGTCAGGCGAGGGGAGGCCAGCGAAATCGATCGCTCATCCGCCTGTGTGGCCTTGACGAGCAGATCGACCTGAATGTCATCCAAGTAACTCATCCCAAAGCCCAAAGCAGGCGCATCGCTCAACAACTGCGTGGCAAAGAGCGGGGCGCTGCCCGAAGCGATCGACTCGACGATGCTCATACTGTTGTTGACAACGCCGATCGGACTCCAACCAGAATTCGTCGCACCAAGCCGAATCGGCGGACCGATATTGGCATTCCCGGTGTTGGCGTAGGTAATCTCAGTGCCGTCGCCATTGGAAATACCATCGGTGAAAGAAGTATTGATGGTGTTGGCTGGCGGCACCGGATTGCCGTCAGCATCAACCTGATTCACAGTGCCATACGTGACCGCTGGCTTCAATTGGCCCGAATTGGCGCCGCTTGTAAAGAAGAAATCGCTCAGCCGGGCATTATCGTCTGCCTGCGACAGCCTGTCCCACATGCCCTGATTCGTATTGAAGTACAGATCAAGATCAACACCGATTTCTTCGAACCAGTCCGTTTCGATGCGAAGGAATCGGGCCTCGACGCTGATCAGTACCGAACGGGCCTCACGAAGTTGGCGAAGCAGCCGCCCCACCTTGACATGATTGGCTGGTGTCTGGCGAACAACGAGATTGCGGCTGAAGAGCATCGGATCACCAATGGTGTCCTCAAGCCAACTCGGCGGATCGACGTTTCTCTTGATGATCTCGATGAGGTCCTCGAGAAGTTCTTCCTCATCCTCGGCGTACCCGCCGTAGACGCCGCCGCCACCGCCGCCGCCACCGCCACCGCCGCCACCGCCGCCGCCGCCACCGCCGCCGCCGCCGCCGAATCCGCCGCCACCGCCGCCGCCGCCGCCACCGCCGCCGCCGCCGCCACCGCCGCCACCAAGATTGAGGTTGGGCGGGTTATTGAAGTCGGGGATCGGCATCACCAGATCGCGAATGTCATAGACAACTGGAATGACCCGCTTCTGCAGCGCGGCCTTCGTTGACACGATCAACATGCCATCTTGGACGTCCCACATTGGGTGATTGCCATCATCGCCTACCTGCTCAAGAAGGCGACTGAGCACAATGTCGAGCGGCTGGGCATTGAGCTCCAATTCCACCTCGGTGTCTTGGTTGATCCCGTCGTAGTCCAGCGAACGCCAGTCCGTGTAGATCTTGAGCCCGTCCATGGCTTCCTGAAGGATGTTCAGCGCAGACTCGAAAGTCGTCGTGGGGGGGAACGTGAATGGCAACTTGATGCCCTGCAACTTTCGAAAGACCGCTTGATCGGCCGGCGGCATCATGTAGCCACCATCGGTACCGCGGCGATG
>JASMMN010000134.1 GCA_030748155.1 Phycisphaerales bacterium | reverse complement strand
TGTGGTATCCGGGCGACTTTGCGCTGGCGATGCCATCGACGTTCTCAAAGAACACGCAGGCTGGCCGAACAGCGTCGATTCCTCGAGCGATGACCGGCCAAAGGTGTCGCGGATCTTCCACGCCCTCACGTCTGCCTGCGTGGCTGAACGGTTGGCACGGGAAGCCGCCAGAAACGATGTCCACCACGCCGTGAAACTCGGCCCATGGGAAGTCGTGCAGGTCCGTGAACACAGGAGCTGAATCCAAGTTTCCCGCTTCCATCGACGCAACCAAATGCGCGACGCTGAAGGCTTCGATCTCCACATAAGCGATTGTGCGGCAGCCTTCGACCACGCTTCGCAGTCCAAGGTCGATGCCTCCAATTCCGGCGCAGAGGCTGAGATGGTTGATGGCAGCACGATCATGCACTAGACCACTCCTCTCGCTTAGAGATCTCATCGATGAGTGGACACTGCATCATCGCTTCAGCACCCCTTCGCACACCTTGCGCACGTTTTCCAATTGCTGCTCAAGCGATTCGATGTGCTCGGCAGCGGCGTTGAGCAGCGGCGTGAGTGGCACGCAGTTCTCTGCTTCCGCTTCCTTGCGGAGCCGTTCGACGATGGTCATACGTCATCCCCTTTCATTCGCTCTATCAATTGACGCTCTATGACTTCGACACAGAACATCCGCCGCTGGCCTACGTGGAGAGATTTGATTCGCCCCGCTTTCGCCTCCCCCTCAATCCATGCCTTTGGCACGCCAAGTCTCGCCGCTACCGTCTGTGCGGTTACGAACGTCTTTGTGTAATCTCGATCATCACCCTTTGCTCGCTCAACAAGGATGGCCGCGACTGTGGGAACGTGAACGAGTACGCTCTTGCCCGCGACCAAAGCGGGCAGGTTTCCGGAGGTGATTTCATCACGAAGCCATTGCATCGGGACACGCAGGCAGCGGGCCGCAAGATTGAGCGGCAATGGGTCGGTGAGATGTTTGAGATCCTCGGCAACAAGTGGGTGTGTTGTGTTTTTCATACGTCGTCCTCCATGATGTCAATGATGTAATCGCCGCCGGGACCGAGACGCACGAGAGGCACTTCGTCCTCGACTGGCTGTTGCTGACTTGTTGCTGCCGAATCGTGCGCTCGCCGCAGCACGGTGTAGATTGATCGGATCCGCTCAAGCAAGTGTCCAACCTTCGGCTTCTTGTGACTTCGCAGCATCGATTCAATTGCGTCTGTCGTGTACACCACGCCTTCGTCGAGTACTGCCGCAGCCGCTGCGTGCCGCGACTCGCGGTCCAGTGCCGCAATGTGCTTCTCGATGCAGATCGTGAGTTGTTTTTCGCATTCGGTCATTTGCCACCCCCAGTCCTGAAGTCTTCTCCGTCGAGCAGGAGGATCTTGCCGCACTGGCTGATCCGCGATCGGATCGATGTGTTGAACCCACGGAGGAACGCATCTGTAGTCATGTTCGTCACCAGCAGCGTGTCTCGCAGGTGTGAGTAACGCTTGTCGATGATCTCTTGCGTGGTGATGTCAGCCCACTCAGTCTCGGCCACCCGGTTGTACTCGTCGATGACGAGTAGGTCGGCTGATTCAAAGCGGGATTGTTGATCTGCCTTCTCGTCGAACCCGAGACGGATCTGCCGAGCCATGTCAGCCGCCGTGGTGTATATGGGCCTCTGCCCTCGCCAGCAGCAGCAGCCGATGAGCATGCACGCCAGCGTGGTCTTGCCCCGACCCCGAGGACCGAGCAGCACATCGAGCATGCCGGAGCCGAGCCGGGCCTTCTCGGCTTGGAATTGATCCCACCACTTGGACTCGGTATCGCGAATCTCCGGCGTCGTGAACTGGTGCAGCACGAACTCGCTGCTTCGCAGCCCGACCCCGGCCCTTCGCAACCGGGTGAAAAAGACGGCGTCGTTTTCTGGTGGGTTATTCGACTGTGATGCTGGTGAGGTGGTCATCCTTGCCCGCCCACTCTGAATCTGTCCGACGATTTCGGCGATCGGCCTCGCCACGCTTCCACTCATTTGGGTCATCCGTGTACCGCTCCTGATTCATCCACGTACTGGGGTGTGGGGTGTATTCGCCACGCTGCCCGGCTGGGCTGGCGGCGTAGTCCCGAACTTTCGCGAGCAGCCACACGGCTGCTCCTGTGGTAGTGGTCTCTCGCTCGACGGCGATTCTGACAATGGCCTTCTCGATGGCATCCATCGCGCGACCCCGCCCGACATGGCGGGGATACGCGGCGTAGATCTGCCGGTGCTGTTCCGCGTCAGAATCTGTAGATCCCTGTGGTTCTGTGGGCGGTTTGAGCAACTGTTCTTGTTTACTGTTCTCTCTTGTTCTAGTTTTGGGTGCAGGCTGTGCAGTCTGTAGACTGCATGGGGTGCAGTCTGTGGATCGCACCAAGCGGCGTAGAGTCGCAAGGCGTTGCGCTGGGACGCATGCGATGCACCCCTCGGGATTGATGTCGTACTTGTTTGTTGCCTGAGAGCCACCAGCCCGCCTCCGGGTGATGATGATCAGGCCGTCTGCCGCAAGCCTGTTCAGCACTGTGCGGCAGTGCCGCTCGCTCACTCCGACCTCACTGGCGATGTACTTGACCGA
>JASMMN010000133.1 GCA_030748155.1 Phycisphaerales bacterium | reverse complement strand
TGAATCCATACGACGTGCCGCTGCCGCTGCTTGATCGGAATGGTTCACCGATCTACACGCTTCGGTTCTTTCGGACGAATCGTTTGCAGCCAGGTTCGCCGTATCAATGGGAGATTCCGCTCGACCCTACTGGGACGAACTTGAACTTCACGGCTGGCACGCCGACCGGCCAGATCGATTTGTCGCTGAATGTCGCGGGGCCGATGATCCCACCGGCAACGAATGACCGGCCGTACAGTCTGATGATCGTGATGAATGGCGTTGGAGCGATGGGTAATACCGAAGCCTATGAGGCAAAACGCTGGCTCGACTTCATTGACGCCGAGCCAGCGATGCACCCGTATGGAGACGCATTTGAGGACAAGCGATATCCCGATCTGGATCGAAGGACAATCGAGAGCGGAGAACTCATCTGGATGCTCACCCCAGACACCTCCAACGTTGATAATCCCGCCAAATCTCTCCCCTCGTTGGCAGGCGCGTGGTATGCACCGGGCGTGGGTGGTGGTGGGGCGAGTTTCTTTACGGGTCCATCCATCAATCCGCGGCACGGTACAGCGATCGAACTCGTTCGCCACCATCGCCGTGACTGGGCAGGCAACGGGTATGGCTCGCCAGATGCAGATCCCAAGACGCTTGATCAGGATTACCAGGCCAACGTTGTCATTGATCGAACGGTTGGACCCGACGGGGTTGATGAATTTGCCCATGTTCTCACAACCCAATTGGCACTGCACCGACAACCGTTGCTGCACGATATCTCGGGTGGAGTAGGTTCTATTGAGGAATTGGTCGATACGGATACTTCCCCAATCTTCGGGACGGAGGCGGCGGTGACGTATGGGATCGATCCAGAGATTCCCGACGGTGGAGATCTGCCCACGGGCTTGATTCGAAGTGGGCTTGAGCTGACTGTCAAGCAGTCTTGGCAGTACCCTCGCATTCTGGGATATGGTTCAATTGATGAACCCGTCGTCGACGATCTGGATGAAATGCAAGGGCGGTCGAACTTGGCACCCCACTACCGGATTCCACCCGAGAAGGCCCGATGGGTGCAGTGGGCCCGCTACAGCCGCAGTTGGGCTGTAGACGACTGGTCGAATGATCCATCGTTATCTGCGGACGCGCCGACCCCGGAGGAGGCCGAATACGCCACCAAGTTGAATCTGAGCGACGGCCTTCCAACCGCTGCCAGGCGGTGGCGTCCGGACCGTGCCGCGCCGCGCTTTGTTGCGTCCGATGCCCGGGTTACTCGGTCATGGTCAAGGCCGTGGGCTGTCCGGCTCGGAACGATGCCAGACCTTGATCCGGGATTGGCTTTTCCTCCCCAACTCCCAGATGGAAGCCCTGTGCACGAGGGGGAGGGAACGAGTTTTCCTTATCACGCCTTCCCCGTTCACGCAGACGCAGGACGTGAGAGGGTGCTGCAAACCACCACCTGGGCATGGGACGGCGAGAGTGACAGTGTTGGCCCGGAAACGAGCCCCAACAGTCAGAAGTACCTTGGGTTGGTCGCTGGCGAGGATCCGCTCCTGACCGATCAGAACTTGCCTCCTATGACAAGCGTAGCCCCGACTTTCAGTGCGTTGACGCTCTCGCCGTCGCCCCTGAGACTGGATCGCCGCTACGCAGAGCAGAAAGCATCGATCCCACCCCAAGGGGCGGACGAGGCACTCGATCCGGATGGCGGTAGCAACTACCGCTGGTCGAGGTGGACGGTGGCGACGTTGCCGGATAACGGCTCCCCGTCTGTCACGCGGTATGTTCGTGTGTTGGTCGTAGGAGATCCGGAACTCGATGAGGATCTGCCCTTCAGCGCATCGCTTATCGACAACGGCATTGGCATTCTTGCGTACCCCTCGCCCTATGCCGACATGGCCGATTGGGGTGTGGCCTGGTTCAGTGAGCACGAGGACTATGGAGAAAACGCGGGGTACGCAGCGGAGGCAGCTGACACCTATGCTTCGCTGCTTCGGTTCCGCCACGGGAACATCTACCATGTCGGTTGGGATCCGGACGGACTCGGTCGGATCGATACCAGTAGCGATGGTAACTACGATTCGGTTGCAGATGCCTACACCAGCGACAATCCCTATCCATACCCATGGTCCACTCGCAACGTTCGGCTTCCGTGGCAGTTCGATATAGGTGACCCCGATCAGCCGTCGGCGGAATACCGAATCTTCCAGGCCGAGAAACCGTGTTTCTTCGCCATGACGCCAAGGAGGAATCTCAACGGCAGCATCGTGGCACAAGACATCGGCTATGACGGTGACAATTCAACCTACGGTGATTGGTCCTACCCGGACAAGGGTTGGTATGGTCCGCAGGAGATCGATGGCGACATCTTGATGCCGCATGGCTTTCAAGTGAATCTCAAGAATGCCAATTATGAGCAGATTGGCGAAGTTCTCAACAGCCTCACGGTAGCACACGAACTGTATCTGCCCATCAAGCAGGCGGCGGATGTCGGCGGCACGGGACTCTTTCCGGGCACTTGGTACATGTGGCCTCCGGAACCTCAGGTTTCGTGGGACGGCGCATTCGCGTCCCACCCCGCGGGTGGAACGGATGGCATCGCAACGCTCCGTACGTTTTCCGAGGGATTGTCGGACCAACTTGCCGCAGGTGTTCATGTCGGCCGCATGCAACTGACCGGTGCCGAGGATGATCTCAATGCCATCATTGGCGATCAACCCTACGTGCTGACCGATCTGGACTTGGAGGATCCCGAAAACGCACCACCACCGTGGTATCTCGCCTCGGATGATCCGGCGCACTTCGAGCCTGACCTTCCTGCATCACAACGGATCGCAGACCTGTTCGTATGCGATGGCCCGGGTATCTGGGATCTGGAGACGAATCAGGACGGCGATCTGTTCCCGGACGGGTTCATTGACGATCGCGGAAGTTACGCCAGGTTCACAAGTGATTTTGATGGCGTCAGCAACTCGATGCCACGCAACCCCGCCTTCGATAATGCGGCGGGTTTCCGTGGCGATCCGACCCGTGGCCTGATCAACATCAACACCGCGCCGGTCGAAGTCCTTCGCGCCATGCCGCATATGTACCGACTCATCCATGCGGATCCGTCGTTCGGCGGGCACCCGAGCATTCTCGATGACGGCGTCACTGGCCATGACATGGCCGGGCCGATCAGTCCGCACCCTCGCTCGGGTGTGCCCGAAGCATTGGTGCAGTACCGAGACGGGCTCGGCAAGCGGCCTGTGTCCTTGAACGATCATCAACTTGACATGATGGTGCCCGGCACCGCAGCAGGACCGCTCTATGTAGATCGGGGCAGCGGCGAGGCGAGTCTGTCGATAGACGACTGGTATGACTCCTGGTATGAATACTTGACGCTGGAACCCATGGACCTCGATACCGATCAGGCGATTCAGTATTCCCGCGGCGGACGCGGCTTTGCGACCACAGGTGAGTTGTTCCAACTCTCACGCCCCGCCCTGTATGGTTTTGAGGTGGATTCAATCTGGGGGGAGGACAAGCGTGATCCGCTCGGCTCGACCCTGTCAGCCGATGCGTGGAGGATGGACTGGGCAGCGAGGAACCCGTTTGGATATCAGGACGAGCAAGTGCATGGCGTCAACTCGGCGGTGAGCCGTATGTGGGATGCTCGGGATGAATTGCTCCTTCCAGAGCACCGGCGTTCACTGGCTGATGTTGGCGCGTTTCTCTCGACGGATACGGGTCGCCTGTATGACAGCCAAGTGCCCGACCTTCGCACGGCCGAGTACGTCGCTTCCGGAATTTGGGGAAACCCGATTGATAATGACCCGCTTCTCTCGATCAATGTTTCGGAGCCGCGGTATGAGGAAGTACACCTCACGGGCGACCGTGTTGCCGGTGATGCCGAGGAGTCCAACCTGCTCTTCAGCGGCATCTCGAACCTCATCACGACCCGTTCGGACATGTTCACGGTGCATCTGCGAGTGCGGACCTTCAAACAGGATGCCGAAACCGGTATCTGGGATGCCACCGACCCCAAAGCGATCGTGTCCGACGAGCGGTTCGTCATGGTTGTCGATCGCAGCAACGTCGAGCGTCCCGGCGATCGACCGCGGATCTTGCTGATGGACCGAGTGGATCATTGAGGTTGCATCGCGTCACTGGGGGTGGAGTCGGAAGTCGGAAATCGGGTGCAAGCGACGACTAAACCCGCCCCCCAAACCGCCGCTGGCGTCTGGCGAATTCGCGGATGGCCTCGTGCATCGACGCCTCGTTGAAGTCGGGCCAGAATGTATCGGTGACGTAGATCTCGGCGTAGGAGATCTGCCAGAGCAGGAAGTTGGACACCCGCATGTCACCGCCCGTGCGGATGAGCAGGTCCGGGTCGGGCAGGTCGGCGGTCCAGAGGGCGCCGGCCATCATGGTCTGATCGATGTCGGCAGGTTCGAGGGTTCCAGCGGCCACCTGGTCGGCCAGCGAGCGAGCCGCGTGGGTG
>JASMMN010000132.1 GCA_030748155.1 Phycisphaerales bacterium | reverse complement strand
GACACCGTGGCGCTCATGAAGGCGATCACCCCCGAGCGATGCCAGCAGGAACTCCAGGAGCATGGCAGCACCGACTTTGGTTTCGCATACGGCGATCGGGCACGCTTTCGTGTGGCGGTGTTCAGGCAGCGTGGCTCGGTGAGCATCGCTTTGCGGCTGATTCCAAACCAGTTGTTGACATTCGATCAGATCGGATTACCGACGATCGTACGTGAACTCATTCGGCGGCCTCGTGGTCTCTTTGTCGTGACCGGGCCAACCGGATCTGGCAAGACGACCAGCCTCGCGACGATGATTGACCACATCAATACAAACTTTGATCGGCACATCGTGACGGTTGAAGATCCCATCGAGTACTACCACTATCACAAGAAGTCGATCGTGAATCAGCGTGAGGTCGGTGTCGATGTGCCGAGCTTCTCGGAGGCTTTGCGACGGGCGTTGCGTCAGGATCCGGATGTGATTCTGGTAGGCGAAATGCGTGACCTCGACACGATCGAGGCTGCGATCGCCGCTGCCGAGACGGGACACCTGGTGTTCGCGACGCTGCATACCACGGGCGCATCCGGCACCATCAACCGTATTATCGACGCATTCCCGACCAATCAGCAGGAGCAGATTCGGGTGCAGCTCTCGGTGACGCTGCTGGCCGTCCTTTCGCAGGTGTTGCTCTCTCGAGAGGACAAGCCCGGGCGTGTCGCTTCGTATGAGTTCTTGGTGGTGACGCCGGCAATTGCGAACCTGATCCGTGAGAACAAGACGTTCCGGATCGATTCGGCCATCCAGACAGGCAAAAAATTCGGTATGCAGTTGCTCGACGACCATCTGTGGAGCCTGTTCGAGCGTGGGACGATCTCGGCCGACGAGATGGTCGACAAGGCTCGGGGGCCTTCTGAACTGACCAATCGGGTTCACAAGGTGGGCAAATCGGTGGGACGGACCGAACTTGACGAGGCAGACACCACCAAGGCGTGATGCATTATCATTGCAAATGGTCGGTGGCGTGGGCAAAAAAGAATCTCAATGGGGCTTGATGGTGGCGAACTCCGACGGCATACTGAAGGGGTCTTGGCTCTGGGATGCTGCCGGCGTCGGCGGGTATCACAGCGGAGCAGCCTCGACACGTGGCGTGGGATCCCGCTGGCAAACATAGGGAAGGCCCATGAGCGACGAGACCAAACAGCGACACGACGGCGGGTCCGCCGATGGCGAGCGGAAGCGGCGATCAACTCGCCGCAGTTCAAGCAGCACTCGTACCCGCAAGCGGCGAGGTGAGGGAGGGGCTGCGACGCAACTGAAGGGACGGCGGTTCGGACGGATTCTCACCAAACTCGGCAAACTCAGCCGGGAAGAGGTCCACAAGGCGCTTGCGATCCAACGGAAGCGGGCGGAGAAGGGCGACCGGAGCAAGGTCGGAGAAATCCTGATCGAACTGGGCAAGATCACCGAGCAGGATGTACTGCAGGTACTCGCCGGGCAGATCGGGCTTGAGTTCATGGAACTGGATCCTGAGGCGATCGACGAGTCGCTGACCGAGCATCTGCCTGCCGAGACCGCGCGGACCTACCAGATCGTCCCTGTGGCCTTCGATTCCGATCGCAAAGCAATCACCATCGCGATGAAGTCAGCGGACAACTACCGCGCCGTCGATGATTTGCGACTGCTCATGGGGTTCAAGGTGCAGGCCGTCGTGGCACCACCAGCCGCGGTGGATGCCGCCCTTGAGCGGCTCTATGCGTCTGCCAAAACGGGATCGACCATGCTTGATGTCATGGCCGCGCTTGAGGATTCAGACACGCTGGCGGCTCTGGAAGGCCGGGGCGAGTCCATCGATCTCGATCAACTCGCCGCAGCCTCCGAAGACAACAAGGTCATCAAACTTCTGAACCTCGTGCTGCTCCAGGCGATCAAGGACAAAGCCAGCGACATCCACTTTGAGCCGTTTGAAGACGAATTCAAGATGCGATATCGCATCGACGGTGTTTTGTACGAGATGGTCCCGCCGCCGCCCCACCTGGCGCTGCCCATTGTGTCTCGCATCAAGGTCATGTCGAATTTGGACATCGCCGAGCGTCGGCTTCCTCAGGACGGTCGCATCGAGTTGACTGTTGCTGCGAATCCGATCGACCTGCGTATCTCGGTACTTCCGACGATGTACGGGGAGTCCGTCGTGATGCGTGTGCTCGATCGCAGCAACGTCGAATTGGCGATCGATCGCATCGGTCTGCGTGACGACGAACTCACGATGATGAGCGAACTCATCCGGAAGCCCAACGGCGTCATACTGATTACCGGTCCGACCGGCTCAGGCAAGACTACGACGCTGTATGCGGCGCTCAGCGCCCTCAACGAGCCCACGGAGAAGATCCTGACCGCCGAGGATCCGGTGGAGTACGACATCGACGGGCTTGTGCAGTGCCAGGTGAATACCGATCAGGACCTGACGTTTGCGAGGCTCTTGCGGTCGTTCCTGCGGCAGGATCCCGATACGATTCTCATCGGTGAGATTCGCGATCTTGAAACTGCGCAGATCGCGATTCAGGCGGCATTGACCGGCCACCTCGTGTTCTCGACGCTTCATACCAATGACGCGCCTTCGACCGTGCTTCGAATGGTCGACTTGGGCGTTCAGTCATTCTTGATTACCGCCACCATCGAGGCGATCGTCGCGCAGCGGCTCGTTCGGCGAATTTGTCTGAAGTGCAAGCAGGAATACACCCCGAGCGAAACCGAACTCATGGAGGTCGAGTTGCGACCGGCCGATGTGGTCGGCCGCACCTTCTTCCGAGGAACTGGCTGTGAGGCCTGCAACGGCAGCGGTTACAAAGGCCGGCTTGCCATCTTCGAGATGTTGGTGATGGATGACGGGTTGCGAGAGATGATCATGACGCAGGCATCAACTGCGTTGCTCCGCACCGAAGCTCGACGCCGCGGCATGCGGACGCTGCGTGAGTCTGGAATGCTCTCGATCTACGACGGACGGACCACCATCGATGAAGTCCTGCGTGAAACCATCAACGAGGAGTAGTCCGGCAGTCTGCCGGTGAGCACAATCCATGACCACCTACCAATATGAAGCGCTCGACTCAGCAGGCAAGCCCACCAGCGGTACCGTGGAAGCCGACAGCAGCGAAGACGCTATCCAGCAGATTCGAGGTCAGGGTTTCTTCCCGACATCGGTCAGGCAGGGTGATGAGGGGAGCGGAAAGAAGAAGGGGCTGTTCGGCAGTCGGGGCAAGTCCTCGGGCGGGAAGAAGAAAAAGAAGAAAGCCGCCAAGCCAGCCAAGGTCAAGAAGGAAAAGGGTGAGAAGAAGGGGATACAGATCAAGTTGCCGGCCATCGGCAAGGTCAATGCAAAGATTCTGACGCAATTCACTCGCCAACTCTCTACGCTGCAGGACGCTGGTTTGCCGTTGCTTCGATCGCTGCAGATTCTCGAACAGCAGCAGAAGCCGGGACAACTCAAGAATATTCTCGGGCAGGTCGTGTCCGATGTGGAAGCCGGTTCAACCCTCTCCGATTCCTTTGCCAAGCACCCAAAGGGTTTCGATCGGCTCTACTGCAAAATGGTGGCCGCTGGCGAGGTCGGTGGCGTGCTTGATGTCATTCTGCAGCGTTTGGCGAACTTCATGGAGAAGGCCCAGCGGCTCCGGTCCCGCATCAAGGGTGCCATGATCTACCCGACGGTGGTGGTCATTATCGCCGTGCTGATCGTGACGGGCATCATGTACTTCGTTATTCCGAAGTTCAAGGACATCTTCGATGACTTCGAAATCGAGTTGCCGCGGCTCACCCAGTTCTTGATCGACGCGAGTGGATGGGTGGCGGGAACGATGGAGGGTCAGTTGATTCCAGGTTGGGCCGTGGTTGCATCGGCGCCGTTCTTTATCTTCGTATTCCTGAAGATCTTCAGAAAGACCAACTTTGGTCGCGCAACGATCGATTGGATTGTGCTGAAGATTCCCGTGGTCGGCGTGCTGGTCGAGAAGACCACGGTCGCTCGATTTACGCGAACCCTCGGTACGCTCGTATCTGCAGGCGTGCCCATTCTGGAAGCGGTCAATATCACACGCGATACTTGCGGCAACTGGGTCTTCGAGCGGGCGCTCCAGCGTGTGCACGATTCCATTCGCGAGGGCGAGTCATTTGCCGTGCCACTGCGTGAGTCCAAAGTGTGTGATGGCATCGTCGTGAACATGATCGACGTCGGCGAAGAGACAGGCGATCTGGACGTCATGCTCATGAAGGTGGCCGACAACTATGACGAAGAGGTCGATGTCGCTGTTCAGTCTCTGCTGAGTCTGATCGAACCGCTTCTGGTCGTGGTACTCGGCACGATTGTGGGCGGCATTGTGTTGGCACTGTTCATGCCACTGGTGAAGATGATTCAGGCGGTTTCGGAAAATCCGACGTGATGCAGCGGCGAACTGGATTCACAATGATCGAGATTCTCGTTGTCATGGGAATCATCGTGGTTCTGATCGGGATGCTGATCGTTGCGGCCGGCGGCGCGAGGCGTGCGGCGATGGGTTCGACGACCAGTTCGCGGATCAACGCCCTGTCGCAGGCGGCCACCCGATTCGAATCAGATGCTGGCTACTTGCCGCCGCTGCTGGACAACGATCGTGCCGGACTCGATGGACTCGAACCCAATCGGCAAACGCGGGCGAGTGGGTATCCCGACTACCTTGCCACGATGCAGCGACGGTATTCCTATACCTCTCCGGCCGAGTACCTGCTCGGGTACGGCACCGAGGCCGAGGACGGCAAGGAGGGGCTGGGCATTCGGAGACCAGGAGAAGATGGATTCTGGGACGCTTCCTGGAATGACGGCGTCAGTGGAGAGCAGGGCGTTCAGGACGGCAGATTCGAGTTACGCGAACGCAAACCAACGCGTCACGGTCAGCAGGGCACGGTGCTCGGTCCGTATCTGGAACTCGATGACCCCGACATGGTCGGCGCGATCGGCTGGGAGGTCACCGGCAGTGATCCGGACGGCCTCGGCGAATGGGACGGCAGCATCGATCCGGCGACCAACCAGCCGGTGGTGTATTTCCCGGGCGATCCGGGATATTCGGCATACGCCCCCAAAGTAATCGTTGATGCATGGGGGACACCGATTCGCTACTACCGGATCAATCATCCGCCCTCTCAGCCTGCGGTTCGGTATCCGGCCAACTACGAGCCGATCGGTGGCGATGGTTGGCGGTATTCGCCCACGCTCAGCGAGTTCTTTGCGTTGCGGCCGTGGGATGTCGGCGACAGCGAGTCGATTGTCTGGTGGTTCGATGACGGATCTACGAAGTGGGGCGACTTCAGCGAGACGACAAGTGCTGCAACTCGAGGTGACCCGACCAGCACCCGCAAGTTGACCAATGGCCGGTTCGCCTTCGTGTCCGCCGGCCCCAATCGCCGCATCTACGACTGGGCGAGAGTGGACTTTCCGGGTGAGGAGATCTCGGGTCTCTCCGACGGACGTGGCGATCACGCCGCATCGGATGATGATCTCGCCGGTGGTTGGTACGAGGACGGCAAGGACCTGCCCTGGCTTGGCAAGCCCGCCTACAACGCGGGTGTTGCCTACACCGAAGAAGCGAACCGAGACAACATCGTGGAGGTCGGCAAATGACTCGCGTGCGAACCGCATTCACGATGATCGAGTTGATGGTGGCCATCGTCATCATCGCCATCCTCGCTGCCATCACCCTCTCAATCGGTTCGGCCGTGCTTGAATCGGCCGACCGCCGGAAGACCCAAGATGTGCTCAGCCTGCTTGATGCGGCGATGACCGAGTACGAGCAGCACACAGGGCGGCCGATGACGTATGGGTATGGCGATGGCGAAGCGGGGTTCATTCAATACGACGAACCG
>JASMMN010000131.1 GCA_030748155.1 Phycisphaerales bacterium | reverse complement strand
CTTGCCATCGTGGGCGCTTGGGGTCCGTGCAGCGGATCGTGCCCTGAGGACATCAGCGGCGACGGCATTGTGGGTACCAATGACCTCCTGATGGTGCTCTCTGGCTGGGGTCCGTGCTGGTAGCGGATCGGCCCCAATCCACACCGAACGCCTCCTGAAGCCGGGATCCGCTGTGGTATACTGCATATCAGCACCAATTTGTCCACAATTATTTCCGTGAGGAAACTCCTTCTGATGAGAGTTCTTGCCATCGCCATGCAGGTACCCGATTCCCGGGCGGTGATCCGGGTTCGGGATGATGGATCCGGCGTCGATCCGGCTGGCCTGAAGTTCGTCTGCAGCCCCTTCGATGAGTTTGCCGTTGAGCAGGCGGTGCAGATTCGAGAGGGTGGCTGGGAGGTTGCGGAAATCATCGCATTTACTGCCGGCGGCAAAGGTGCGGCCGCCGCACTGCGAACCGCGCTTGCCATGGGGGCCGATCGCGGCATTCATCTTGCTGGCGATGATCTGCCGCTTCATGATGAAGTTGCAATGGCCCGGCTCATCGCTGCTGCGATTCGGCAGGCGGATGCGCAGACCGATCTTGTCCTGTGCGGCAAGAAGACCATCGACAACGATTCGGGCGAACTTGGCCCGGCCCTCGCCGAGTTTCTCGAATTGCCCCACGTCGGCGGCGTCATCGGATTGGAACTGGACGATACCGCCGGTCGCGCGAGGATTCACCGCAGGACCGATGATGGCGAAGTTGTTCTTGAGGGTGATCTACCGATGCTGCTCACTTGTGACAAGGGTCTCGTTGAGCCGCGGTATCCGGCGTTGCCGATGATCATGAAGGCTAAGAAGAAGCCTGTTGACACGATCGATGCTTCAACTTTGGCTGACCAGAGCGAGCCATCAACCACATTCGTGTGCCTTCAGACGCCCTCGGAACGTCCACCGTGCCGTGTCCTCGACGGAACCCCCGAGGAGATGGCCCGGGAGTTGGTAGGACTGCTTCGCAAAGAAGCCAAGGTCCTCTGATCATGCCTGATACCGCGCTGATATTCATCGAACGCCGAGGTGACAGCATCACGCCGTCTTCGTTGTGCATGTTGACCGCGGCTCGCGCTCTTACTGATGGTGCCATTCACGCCGTGATCATCGGGCACGACATCGGTTCACTTGCCGAGCAGGTCGCCATGATCGGCGTGGATGCGGTTTACGTGGTGGATCACGCGGATTTCGAGCACTACCGCGTACTTCCGTACACCCGCGCCGTGGAGTCTGCGATCGATGCGGCCGGTGCGTCGCTCATTCTGATGGCGACCACCTCTACGAGCCGCGATTTGGCCCCGCGACTCGCCGCGCGGCGTGATGCGATGATGGCGACAGATTGTCTCACGGTCGAATTGCAGGGCGACACAATCGCCGTGACGCGGTCGATGTATGCCGCCAAATGTCTGGGCGAAGTATCACTTTCAGCGGGGACGCTTCGGATCCTGTCCATTCGTGGAAACGCCTATCCGGCACCGACCTCACCCGCGGAGACGCCCGCGCCGATCATGCCATTGGATGTCACTCTGAGCGACGCCGATCAACACATCGTGTTTCGTGAACTCGTGCCGAGCGACGAGGACGAGCGGAATCTCGCCGACGCCGACATCATCGTCTCTGGTGGCCGGTCGCTCGAATCCGAGGAGAACTTCTCGATCCTGTACGACCTGGCGCATCGCATCGGCGGTGCCGTAGGCGCGACCCGGGCCGCCGTCGATGCCGGGTATCAACCACAATCTCATCAGGTCGGTCTGACTGGCAACGTCGTGGCCCCGCAGCTCTATATCGCGTGTGGCATCGATGGTGCTATTCAGCATCTTGCCGGCATGCGGGGCAGCAAGGTGATCGTCGCGATCAACACCAAGGCAGCAGCACCTATTTTTGGTGTGGCGACCTATGGGTGTGTGGCCGATCTCTTCGAGATGGTTCCACTCATCAACGAAGCATGCCGGTCGCTTGACGGGAAGCCGGCCCTGCAGTGAATCCGACTCTCACGGCGATTCTCATGCTCGCGGCGGTGGGGGTCTTCGCCGTTTCCGCGTCGCGGCGATGGCGACTGATGATGATCGGGGCAGGGGGAAAGCCGCCATTTGCCATTGATTCGGTGGGGGCGCGGACACGGGGCACGCTTCAGTTGGCCTTCGGGCAGAAGAAGTTGACTCGCTACCCACTGGCGGGCCTCGCCCACAAGGCGATCTTCTTCGGTTTCCTCGTCCTACTGATCCGATCGCTCATCCTGTTTGCCCGCGGCTTCCTCGACGACCCTGGATTCGGATACTGGCTGCTCGACGACGGGACCCTGTTGGGGAACATCTACGGCCTGATCAAGGACATCTACATCGTCCTCGTGCTGATCGGCGTTGGTGTGTTCCTCTATCTCCGTCTGATCATCAAGCCCAAGCGCATGACCCTCGGACTCGAAGGCATCATCATCCTGCTCATCATCGGCGTGATGATGGTGGCCGATGTGCTCTACGACGGTGCGGGGATGATTCTGCATCCGCCGGAAGGACCGATGTGGGCTGAGCCGCTCGGAAGTCTGCTCGCCTCGGCCATGCAGGGGCTGCCAGAGTCGACGGTATCGACGATCTGGCAATCCGGCTTCTGGACGCATGTTGTGCTGGTGCTGCTCTTCCTGAATCTGCTGCCCTATTCAAAGCACTTCCACATCATCACGGCGGTACCCAATGTGTTCTTCCGCAACCTGAAGCCGAAGGGGCGGCTGGAACCCATCCAAGATCTGGAGGGCCGGGTCGAGAGAGAGGAGACGCTCGGCCTTCGGAAGATCAGCGAGTTCACGCCAAAGCAGATCCTTGAACTCTACTCATGCACCGAGTGCGGCCGCTGCACCGATCAATGCCCCGCGGCGCTCACCGGCAAGATGCTCTCACCCAAGCAACTCACCATGGACCTTCGAAATCATCTCTACGACAGCGCCGGCACGCTCATGAGCGGTGGCGAAGAGGTCGATCTTGTTCCCGCCGTCATCGACCCTGAAGTCATCTGGGCCTGCACGACTTGCGGTGCCTGCGTTGAGGAGTGCCCTGTGATGATTCCACCGGCTGACAGCATCATCGACATGCGGCGGCATCTGGTGCAGGAACTCGGCGAGTTTCCAGAGTCTTTGCAGCAAGCCTGCCAAGGCATGGAAATGGCGGGCAGTCCGTACGGAGTTGGCCCCGAAGAACGCATGGCGTGGGCCGAGGGGCTGGATGTTCCGATTCGCGCGGAGGTGGGAGAAGTCGACATTCTTC
>JASMMN010000130.1 GCA_030748155.1 Phycisphaerales bacterium | reverse complement strand
CGAGGCTCACATCCGCAGCCTTGGCAATCGTTCGCATCGAGGCCTTTTCATAGCCGTATTGGGCGAAAACGTGGGTGGCTGCGTGGAGAATATGATCCCGCCGCGCCTCGAAAGTGCCCCCAGCGACCGTGGGGGCGGCCTCTGCAGGCGGGGGTTCGAACAGCTGATCGGCTCTTTGTGAGTCCATAGGGCTCTCCTAGCCGTCGGAGATGGCGGCAATACGCATCATCCACCCTTTGTACTCCCCCGTCAACCCCGAAAGAAGGCTTCTTTTGGGGTTGACAGGGCCGTTGGACTCCACCGATAATCTGGATTGTCAGATCTTGATGTCGGCCGTTGGCCGAACGAACGTTCGATCGAAAAAACGGGTGTCATCGGCTCCGTTTCCATCCCCAGCCTTGGAGTGCACTGAGATGAGCATGTTCCCCACGAGAACCACGGATTCATTTGACTTCCAAGAGGTCGGCTACGAGAAGGACGGCTTTGTCGCCCGGATCACCATCAACCGACCCCACAACTTCAACGCGTACAGCACGCCGGCCCTCGAGGAATTGGCCACAGCCTTCCAAGACGCCTCGTGGGATGACGGCATCGCCGTCGTGGTCTTCACCGGCAACGGTCACAAGTCCTTCTGCACGGGAGGTGATGTGAAGGAGTACCAGTCCTGCTACACGCAGAAGCCTCGGGATTACTGGAAGTACATGTGCCGTTTCAAGGCCTACATCGAAGCAATCACCAATTGCTCCAAGCCGGTCATTGCCCGACTCAACGGTATGGCCGTCGGAGGCGGCAACGAAAGCCAACTCGCCTGTGATCTCGGTGTGATGGGCGAGCATGCCTTCATCGCGCAGGTCGGCACCAGCGTCGGATCGGTCGCCTGTGGTGGATCGACCCAGTGGCTGCCGCTCACGGTTGGCGATCGCACCGCCCGGGGCATCCTCTTCCTGAATCAGCGGTATCCAGCCTTTACCAGCCTGTCGATGGGCTTGGTCAACAGCGTGGTACCGACGGTCAAGGGGCCGGACGGCCAGTTCGTTACGAAGTTCAGTGGCGGCCGCCATTACCTGGCCGACTGGAATACCGACCCGTGGGACACCCCTTTCGAGCATCGCGGCACCGCGGCCGACATCAAGAAGGCCCTCAAGGGCGAAGACGGCTACTCGATCGACCTGTCCCTGATGGACGAGGTCATCGCCGATCTGTGCGATCAGATTGTCAACAAGTTCTTCGAGTGCACCCGCTACACCAAGGCGCAGGTCAACTACTGGAAGGACTCCGCCTGGCACGCCACGGTCGGTCACGCCCGCGACTGGCTTGCTACGCACTACACCAGTCTGGAGCCATACGAAGGCATGACTGCCTTTGTCGAGAAACGCAAGACCGACTACGTCGGCATGCGGAAGCGTGCCGCCGATCCGAACGGTTCGAGCGAGTTCCTCTGGGGTCCTTATGCCCAGAAGTGCGGAGAGTGCGGCGCGAAGGGCATTCCCTCGCAGTTCGAACACTGCGGCAAGTGCGGGGCCGCGTTGACCGTCGCGATGGCAACCTGACAGGCTCGCGGCATTACAGGGAGGCGCATCGTGGAAGACAAGCCGAGGCGAGCATTGGTAACGGGGGGGTCGAGCGGCATCGGCCGCGCGGTCGCCGAGTCGCTCGCTCGTGACGGCTGCGATGTGGGCATTCTGTACCTGGGCGATCCTGAAGATGCGGACCCCGTGAGAACGTGCGTCGAATCGTTTGGTCGCAAGACGTGGGTCAGGGTTGCCGATGTCTCCGATGCTTCGCAGGCCACCGCCGCGGTCGAAGACTGCGCCGCCGAACTCGGCGGTCTTGAGATTCTCATCAACAACGCCGGCATCTTCCGCGATCAGGTGATCTGGAAGATGACCGACGAGCAGTGGCAGGATGTCATCGACATCGATTTGACCGGTGTGTTCAACATGTCCCGCGCCGCGGCGCCCATCATGCGGTCTGCCAAGTATGGCTCCATCGTCAACATCTCAAGCATCAATGGCATGCGAGGCAAGTTTGGCCAGACCAACTATGCAGCAGCCAAGGCAGGCGTCATCGGCTTCACCAAGGCGCTCGCCAAGGAACTGGCTCGGTCCACCGTGACCGTGAACGCCGTAGCGCCGGGGATGATCCAAACGCCCATTCTCGATGCCATGCCACCCGAGGCACTTGAGAAGGCCGTGGCGGAGATTCTGGTCGGACGCGTCGGGACACCCGAGGACATCGCAGAGGCGGTGACCTTCCTATGCAGTGACAAGGCGAGATTCATCACCGGCGAAGTCCTTCGGGTCGACGGCGGTCAGTACATCTGAGGAACCATGGAATGAGCGACTACCAGTACTTCAATATCGACATCACCGGCGGCGTGGCCACGGTCACGATGAATCTCCCGCCGCTCAACGTCATGGACAACCCCATGATGGCCGAGTTCAACACGCTGCTCGACGGATTGGTCGGTGACGACAGCCTCGCGGCCATCGTGATCGCCGCCGAGGGCAAGGCCTTCAGCGCGGGTGTCGATGTGTCGGATCATACCGAGGACAAGGTCCGCGACATGATCGAGCGGTTCCACGGCATCTTCCGTCGACTTGCATCCACCGATGCGCTCACCATGGCGGCCGTTCAAGGTGCCGCCCTCGGCGGCGGGTGCGAACTGGCCTGCTTTTGCGATGTCGTGCTCGCGTCGGACCGAGCGAAGTTTGGTCAGCCGGAAGTACATGTCGGGGTCTTCCCACCGGTCGCAGCGGCGATCCTTCCGTGGCGTGTCGGGCTTGGCAAGGCCATCGAACTCGTGTCGCTCGGCGCCACGATCTCGGCAACCGAAGCGCACCGGATCGGATTGGTCAACCAACTGTTCCCGGCCGATGAATTCAACGACAAAGTCGCTGCCTACATCGACAGCATTCGTGGTCTCTCGCGGCCGGTCGTCCGCATGGCCAAGCAAGCCACCATGGTCGGAATGCGAGCCGAGACACTCAAGCGGCTCGAAGAGGCCGAAAAGATCTACCTCGATGAATTGATGCAACTCCACGATGCTCACGAAGGCATTGCGGCATTCATGGAGAAGCGTTCGCCCGAGTGGAGTCACGCGTAGCCCGTCACACATCCAGTCTTCACATAGGAAAGCAGAACAAGATGAAAGCAGCAGTATTCCACGGCGCTGACGAAGGCGTGAGAGTCGAAGAGATTCCGGTTCCGCAGGTCGGGCCGGACCAGGTGCTCGTCAAGGTCGCCGCCTGCGGGGCCTGCCACACCGATCTGCACTACATCGAACACGGTGTGCCGACCTTCAAAGCGCCGCCGATTGTTCTGGGCCACGAAGCCTCCGGCATCGTCGAGGAAGTCGGCCTCGATGTCGATCACCTCAGCGTCGGTCAGCGGGTGCTCATTCCCGCCGTGCTCACCTGCGGCAAGTGCAAGTTCTGCCGCATGGGCAAGGAGAACATCTGCGCCAACATGAAAATGCTCGGCAACCACTTCGACGGCGCGTACGCCGAGTACGTGTGCGTGCCGGCCAAGGACGTACTCGATCTGCCCGAGTCGATTCCGCTCCTCGAAGCCTCGATCATCGCCGACGCGCTTTCGACGCCGTACCACGCCGTCAAGAACCGCGCGCAGGTCCGCCCTGGCGATACCGTCGCCGTCTTCGGTTGCGGTGGAGTAGGCATCAACGCGGTGCAGCTCGCGGCAGCGGCAGGGGCCTATGTCATCGCCGTAGACATAAATGACCAGAAACTCGAATGGGCCAAGGAACTCGGCGCGGCCGAGACCGTCAACGCCAGCGAGGTCGAGCGGGCAAGCAAGGCCATCAAGAAGATGACCGGCGGGGGTGTGGACATCGCCATGGAAGTCATCGGCAACCCTCGGACGATCGAGGAAGCCTTCGAGAGTGTGCGAATCGGCGGACGCATGTGCGTCGTCGGCTACACTCACGAGAAGATCAACATCGTCGCCGGCAAGATCATGTTCAAGGAGATGGAAATCGTCGGGTCGCTCGGATGCCCTCCCGGCGAATACGTCCCGCTTATTCGCATGGTGGAGGCCGGGAAGATCGATGTGTCGCGGCTGGTGACGCACCGATTCTCGCTCGACGAGATTCAGGGCGCATTCGATGTCATGAAGGATGGCTGCTCGCTGCGGTCAATCGTGATCCCGTGAGCGAGACCGCGCTGAAACGAGTACCCATCGAGTCGCAGAAGCGGCTGCGGGGCCTGATGCGCGACTACTTCGTGGACCTCGACGCGGCGGCCAAGGACACCGATCGCCGCGTCGCCTGGTGTACCTCCGTCGGTCCGACCGAGATCCTGACCGCGTTTGGATTCGACGTGTTCTTTCCCGAGAACCACGGGGCACTGCTCGGTGCCCAGAAGGTCAGCCACAAACTCATTCCCCGAGCGGTGGGGGCTGGCTATTGTCCCGAGACGTGCTCGTACATGAACAGCGATATTGGCGCATCGCTCGCCGGCTGGAGTCCGCTGCAGGACATCTACGGCATTGATGGGCCGCCCACGCCTGATCTGCTTGCCTACAACACGAACCAGTGCCGCGAGGTCCAAGACTGGTTCAAGTTTTTCTCCGCGCGGCATGAAGCCACGATCCTCGGCGTACGTCCACCGCTGTACCTCGGTGACGTGACGGACGAGCACATCGGCTTTGTCAAAGGGCAACTTCGGGAACTCATCGAGCAAATCGAGAAGCAGTTCGATCTGGCCCTCGACGACGCGAAACTCGAAGAGGCCGTCACCAAGTCGAGCAAAGCCAGTTCGCTCTGGCGCGAAGTGCTCGAGACGGCCCGCCATCGCCCGGCACCACTGAGTTTCTGGGACGGGCTGATCCTCATGGCGCCGGTCATCTTGATGCGGGGCAGCGACATCGCCATTGAGTTCTACGAGGGACTGCTCACCGAGATGAATC
>JASMMN010000129.1 GCA_030748155.1 Phycisphaerales bacterium | reverse complement strand
GGCCCGATGTCTTCGGTCCACGGCCAGGAACCACCATCGCCAACTGCTGCGACGCTGCCCGCGGCGGTCGATTTGCCGGTCCGCCCCGCAGGTATCCGCCGAAGGCGTGGTTTACCTATGACGACCGGACATGCGCGTATGACTGCATGGTCGTCGAGTACGAGTACTGGGCGCTCACATCGCTGCTCGGAGGTCAGCAGTCAGCGGACCGCTGCGAGGAAATCGAACACGAATGGCGGCTCTGCACCCCTGAGCAGGTTCGCGCCCGCGATGCCGCGGTGGTGAAACTGCTCACCGACCCTGGCTACCACCTTCCGACGCGGTTGCCGGATGGCAACTACAGGACCGCTGTTCAGTCAGTTGCTCCTGACGTCTTTCTCGAAGCGCCGCCACCGCCCGATCCGAGGTCATAGAGGACCGCGAGGATGATGATGATGATTCCACCGATGCTTCCTGCGCCGCCTTCGAAGGTGATCGCCCAGGCGTAGGCCAGTGTGGTCATCGGCAGGAAGATCAGCCCCAACAGCGGGAGGACCCACACGCTGTATGCGTTGTTGATGAAGCCCGGGTTGAAGATCCATATCAGAATGAGGATCAGCCGCGGGAAGAGCAGGGCAAGCAGGGCGACGAGACAGCAGGGCATGGTGGTTCCCCTTGATCAATCCCAGCGGAACACGCCCTTCTTCCATGCATAGACGTAGGCGATGACCGACATCAGCAGGAAGAAGAGGATCCGGCCGAGGAAGAGGCCGGACTCGGGGCTGCCGGGTTCAAGCTGGGTGAAGTCGATCGCCCATGGATAGAGAAAGATGATCTCGACGTCGAAGACGAGAAAGGTCATGGCCAATATGAAGAAGCGGACGTTGAATCGCCGCCGTGCGGTGCCGATGGGATTCATGCCCGATTCGTAGGTGCTCATCTTGTCCTTGCCGGACCGGCGTGGTCCCAGCAGTTGGGAGGCCACGATGTTCACGACGCCAAAGCCGACCGCCATCAGAATGAGAATGGCGATGGGGATGTACATCGGGAGTTGACTGGCCAGATGCATGGGATGGACATGGTATCGCTTCGTCGGAGAAGTCGGTTGGGCGGTGACCGCCGCTCATGTCGTGCTCGGCGGGCATTGGCAGTCGCCCGGTGCGGCGGTCCGCTTTCGATTCCACATCAAAAACCCCCGAGCTGGTGGTGGGAACCAGCCCGGGGGGGAGGGAAGAGAGGAAGAAGTCGCGATCGCCGGAGCGCCGCGGCTCTTCCTTGGTGCCAAGGTGTTCGCGGTCGCGTGGTGGAACGCGGGTCCGCTGGAGGATCGGGTGGAAACGACGGCGGGCGTCCTGCCCCGCGGACAATTCCCTTGTCCGCCGGATCGGCCGACATCCTGTCTGCCGATCCAAGTATGGGAAACGGTTGCGTCCTGCTCCCTGCTCCCACCCGAAGCATCTCGCCGCCCTTGGCAGAAGCGAGATGCTGGAAGAGATCGGTATCAACTCATCAACTGCACCCCATCGAGTTCCCGCAGTTCATGCACTTGTAGCACGTCCCGTTGCGAACCGTGATCGAGCCACAGTTGTCGCATGGCGGTGCATCGCCCATGAGCGCGGCATTGGATTGGTTCAATTCCGATGTAGTTGCGGCCGTGAACTCGCCGCTGACGATTGTCACTGATGCAACGGGCTCCATCACCGGGTCGGTGGGGCGGCGTGTCGCCGCGTCCATCTTCAATGATGGTTCGCCGCTCGCCCGGCCACCGTTTTCCGATGAGCGGCTCGCAGCAGTTCGATCGGGCGACATCCTGCCGTCCTTGCATGAGGCGTCCTCCTTGATCGCTGACGTTGTGGTGCTCGCCGGTCGGGCCGGCGCGTTGGCTTCTCGATATCCCTCTACAAACTCCATGCCCATCCATCGGAAGATGTAGTCGACGAGGCTCTTGGCGAAGGGGATATCGGCATTGGTGGTCATGCCTTGCGGCTCGAATCGCTGATGGGCGAACTTCGTTACGAGGCTCTTGATCGGGACGCCGTATTGCAGGGCGACACTGATAGCCGTGCCGAGGCTGTCCATCAGCCCGCCGATCGTGGAACCTTCCTTGGACATCGTGATGAAGAGTTCTCCAGGGCCGCCTTCCTCGTACATGCCGACGGTCAGATAGCCCTCGTGCCCGGCGACGTTGAAGTGGTGGGTGATGCTGCGGCGGGTGTCGGAGAGTCGTCGACGCATCGGTCGCTCGATGATTCGTTCAACGACGCGTTCGACGTAATCGACCTGTACCACGCTCGATGCCGCGTCAACGACCTCGGTGGCGATCTCCTCTCGGGCCAGTTCGATATCGATGTCGTCTTCAACTTCGTCATCGAGTACGTCCTCACACGCTGAAGCATTCAGCGGCTGACTGAGTTTGCATCCATCGCGGTACAGAGCATTCGCCTTGAGTCCCAACTCCCAACTCATGCGGTAGCAGCGTGAGATATCATCACGTGTCGCTTCATTGGGAAGATTGATCGTCTTTGAGATGGCACCTGAGATGAACGGCTGGGCCGCTGCCATCATCTGAATATGTCCTTCGGCGGCGATGAATCGCTCGCCCATGGGTCCGCATCGGTTGGCGCAGTCGAACACGGCCAAATGCTCGTCTCGCAGATGCGGCGCCCCTTCAATGGTCTGGGTACCGCAGACGAGCCGGTTGAGCGTCGTGATCTGTGGCGGGGTCAGCCCTAGGGCCGCGAGGCCGTCGAAGCTGCCGCGTTCTCGGAGTTGGGCGACATCGGTGGTGCCGCAACGCTCCAGCACATGCTCGGGCATGTTCCAGGCAGTGAAGCCGAATCGCAGTTCGAATACGGTGGGCAACTGGGCCATGACCGTGGCCAGATCGTCGGCGTTGTAGCCCTGATCGACGAGGTAGTCGCGGAAGGTCGATGGATCGCCCGCGATCTTGCCGTCATCATCGGGCATGGGTACGTCCAAGTCGAGCGTGCCCATGACCCACCGCAGGATCTCGGCCGCCTGATCCTCGGTGTATCCCAGTGAAAGCAGGGCGGGTCGCACCGATTGGTTGGCGATCTTGAAGTAGCCACCGCCTGCGAGTTTCTTGAACTTGGTCAGGGCGAAGTCGGGTTCGACACCGGTCGTGTCGCAGTCCATCAACAATCCAATGGTGCCGGTGGGGGCGATGACCGAAACTTGAGCATTGCGGAAGCCGTGCTTGGTGCCGCGGTCAAGCGCACGGTCCCATGCCAACTGGGCTCGGTCGAGCAGTTCGCCGGCATTGGCGATGTTGATGTTGCCGCTGCGGGCACAGTCGATATCGATCGACACGGGGCGGATGTCCAAGTCTTCCCAGTCCTCGGAGTCCCGGTCTTCACCGAAGGCCGCCCGCCGATGGTTTCGGATGACGCGAAGCATGTTGTCTCGGTTGTCCTCGAAACCGGCGAAAGCCCCGTGCGCCTCGGCCAATTTGGCACTTACTGCATAGGCTCGTCCGGTCATGATCGCCGACATGACACCTGCGACCGTCCTGCCTTCATCCGAGTCATACGGAATGCCGGATTGCATCAGGAGGGCACCGAGGTTGGCATAGCCCAGTCCCAGCGTGCGGTATCGATGGCTTCGCTCGGCGATCGAGCGGGAGGGGAAGGCCGCCATCAATACCGATATCTCCAGCACGACCGTCCAGATGTCGATGGCGTGTTCGTACCCCTTCACATCGAAGGTTTGCTTGTCGGTGTCCCAGAACTTCAGCAGGTTGATGGACGCAAGGTTGCAGGCGGTGTCGTCGAGGAACATGTACTCGCTGCACGGATTCGAGGCGTTGATTCGCCCGTCATTCGAGCAGGTGTGCCACTCGTTGATGGTTCCATCGAATTGCAGACCTGGGTCGGCGCACTGCCACGCAGCGCGGCAGATGCGATCCCACAAGCCGCTCGCCTTGAGCGTCTTGGCGACTTCACCATCGGTGCGCTGAATGAGGTCCCAGTCGCCATCTGATACGATCGCGTGCATGAAGTCGTTTGAGAGACGCACTGAGTTGTTCGAGTTCTGGCCGGAAACCGTCTGGTAGGCTTCGCCGTTGAAGTCGTAGTCGAGATTGAGTTCGAGATCCTCTGCGAGTTCCTGCTGCGACTCTGAAAGTTGCTGCACGCCCTCGACCATCGCGGCGACCTTGAGTTCCTCACGGGCCTTCCAAGTGACGAAAGCCTCAATGTCCGGGTGATCGGCGTCGAGGCAGACCATCTTGGCCGCGCGGCGGGTCGTGCCGCCCGACTTGATGGCGCCCGCTGCGCGGTCGCCGATTTTCAGGAAACTCATCAGGCCGCTGCTGCGACCGCCACCGGAGAGCGGCTCGTCATCGCCGCGGAGGCTTGAGAAGTTCGTCCCGGTTCCTGAACCGTACTTGAAGAGCCGTGCTTCACGCGTCCACAGATCCATGATGCCGCCCGGGGCGACGAGATCATCGTCGACCGCTTGTATGAAACAGGCATGTGGCTGCGGGTGTGAGTAGGCGTCGTCGGCGAGCATCTGCCTGCCGGTTGCCGGGTCGTTTACCCAGTGACCTTGGGCTGGTCCGCTCACGCCATAGGCCCAGTGCAGGCCAGTATTGAACCACTGCGGGCTGTTCGGCGCTGCGACCTGATTGAGCATCATCCAGCAGAGTTCATCGTAAAACGCGTTGGCGTCTTCGGCCGAGTCGAAGTAGTCATGCTTCTCGCCCCAAGCACGCCAGCATCCGGCGAGGCGATGGATGACTTGACGTGCAGACCGTTCCGGGCCGAGCACCGGTTCGCCTTGCTCATCGGTGATCGGTTCGCCATCGTCGTTGACCTGCGGCACGCCAGCCTTGCGAAAATACTTGCTCACCATGATGTCGGTGGCGAGTTGACTCCACTGCTTGGGAATCCAGGCCTCCTTCATTTCGAAGACGATGGAGCCGTCGGCATTGCTGATGCAACTGGACCGGCGTTCCCACTCGACGCAGTCGAAGACGTCGGTTCCGAGTTTGGTAAAGCGTCGTGTGACTTTCATGGTTCGTCCTTCTGGGCATCCGTGCCCGTTCTTCCCTCAGATGACACGGCGGTACCCCGCCGGGCCGGAGCCAAGCAGAGTGACAAATTCAGACCGGGCGGTGGTGAACCGCGGGCCTCTCCTGATCCAGTAGTTCTCGTGATGCGTGACGCCGGTTGGAGAGAGGAGACCGCGAATTCCGGGCGTGCATCCACGTCCCGCGGGTTATTCGAACCAACTTGTCCGGCAACATGCTCATCCCACACGCCTCATGGCCTTTGGCCACCCTCTCCACGCCCCAACCCCGATCGGCCCAGCCAACCTCACGGGCTTGCGAGCGGGGGATGGTCTGGCGGTCCCACGCCGCCTCAAACAAGGTATCCATCCATGGGCGTATCGTACTACCACATGTTGTGGCATCAAGATCCGCACCTACCCAATCTTGCGGATTCCTCGTGACGCGGGTTTCACCACAATGCAAGACGGGCTGCAAACCCCAGTTACCGTGAGCGCAGAATCTGCGCTTGACGGTGGATCTCCTGTCTGTTGCGGCCTCTGAGCGTGTTGTAAGGGGTCGTTCTTCGGGGGAAGACGCTGTATTGGGGTTTCCGAGGGGTCTGACGGCCGTGGCGGTACGATTCCCATATGAGCATGGAATCGGCGTTGTTGGAGGGACTCACCGACGCTCAGCGGCGGGCGGTCACGCACCGCAGCGGGGCTCAACTGGTCATGGCCGGTCCGGGTTCTGGGAAGACGACCGTGGTGACGCGGCGGATCGCGCTGCTGCTCGATCAGGGCGTTTCACCGTATTCGGTGCTCGCATTGACGTTCACGAACAAGGCTGCGGGCGAAATGCGTGATCGGGTGCGTCGCATCATCGGAGATCACGCAGCGCGTGGCTTGACGATTGCAACCTTTCACGCCTTTGCGGCGAGACAACTTCGGCTGCTGCACGAGCAGGTGGGCGTTCCACAGGACTTCACCATCTTTGATGCAAGTGATCAGAAGTCTGCAGCCAAACAGGCAGTGGCCGAGTCGGGCATGGACGGTGCGAATTGGCCGCCCGCCTCCGTGCTGAGCGGCATCAGCCGCGTCAAGCAGGCGTTGCTGTCACCACAGGAGGCTCAGATGCAGGCCTGCGACTTCTGGAGTCGCTCGATGGCGAGCATCTACAAGTGCTATCAGCGTATTCTGGAACGGTCCCATGCGCTTGACTTCGATGATCTGCTGCGTCTGTTTGCCGTGGCGTTGAGGGATGGCCCA
>JASMMN010000128.1 GCA_030748155.1 Phycisphaerales bacterium | reverse complement strand
TCAATCCGCCCTCGCGGGCACCGTCGGCCAGGCCCTTGACCCGACCGTGATACTTGAAACCATTTCGATCGAAGACGACCGTTCCGACGCCCGCGGCGACAGCCCGCTCGGCAAGCCGCTTACCGACTTGGCCTGCCGCGGTGACATTGCCGCCGTAGTTGCCCTTGGCGTCCTTCTCCATCGTCGAAGCAGCCGCAAGCGTCCGTCCGCTCAGATCGTCGATGACCTGCGCGTACATGTGCTTGGAACTGCGGAAGACTGTCAGCCGCGGACGGTCCGGCATACCGAATATGCCGCTTCGGATGCCTTTCTTCCGCCTCGTGCGCCGATTAAGTCGTTGTTCGTTTCGTTTCATGTCATGCGCTCCCGCGTGTGGATCGGATCAGGCTCCGAAGACCTTGCCCTGCTTGCGGATGATGATTTCGCCGTCATAGAGAATGCCCTTGCCGTTGTACGGTTCAGGGCGACGTTGATCGCGGATGTTCGCGGCGAACTGGCCGACCGCGTGCTTGTCCGCACCAGTGATGGTGATCTTGGTGCCTTTGTCGATGTCGAACTCGACCCCGGCGGGTGCCGGGATGTCAACGGGATGGCAATAGCCGATGTTGAGTTGAATGGTCTTGCCCATGGGCTTGGCATTCCATCCGACACCGACGATGTTCAGAATCTTGGTGTAGCCCTGACTGACGCCAGTAACCATGTTCTGAATGCGGGCCCTCGTCGTGCCCCACTGGGCGCGAGCGGTCCGCTCGCCTGCACGCGATTCACGGACTGCGCAGTTGATCGTAAGCGTCGCTTCATCCCAATTCACATCGATATCGTCGTGCCATGTATATTCGAGCGATCCTCTTGGGCCGTCCACGCCGATGCTGCGAGCATTGGGTTTGCACTGCACCTTGACACCTTTGGGCACTTCAATTGACTTCTTTCCAATACGGGACATCGTTCGTTCCTCAGCTCACGATGGCGACCAACTCGCCACCCACACGTTCGGACCGAGCACGACGGTCGCTCATGACACCCGAACTGGTTGAGACAATGGTGATTCCAAGACCCTGCATGGGACGAGGAATGTCATCGACACTGGAGTACACACGGCAACCAGGCTTGGACACACGCTTGATCTCGCGAATGATGTCCTCGCCGCGAGGGCCATATTTCAGACGAACACGCAGGTGCGTTCTCGCACCGACCTGCTCGGTGTCCCAATCATTGATGAAGCCCTCATCCTGAAGAACCTGGGCAACACCGCGGTTGAGACGGTTATCAAGGCATACGACATCTTCAGCATGGTTTCGCACAGCGTTGCGAATTCGCGTCAACATGTCGGCTGTCAGATCTTGTTGTGACATTGGTTCACTCCACAGAGGCACGAAGCCCCGTCATTTCTCACCAACTGGCCTTCCGCATTCCCGGGATCTTGCCTTCAAGCGCCAATTGGCGGAGCATGATCCGGCTGATTCCGAACTTCCGGTACACGCCGCGGCTGCGTCCGGTGAGCAGACACCGGTTCCGCTTGCGGGTGGAGAACTTCGGTTCCTTCTTCATCTTGGCGAACACACGTTTACTGGCCATGTCTTGTTCTCTCAATCGTCCTTGTGTGCAAAGGGCATCCCAAGCTCGCGAAGGATGAAGCGGCTCATCTCCGGGTTGGATTGCTCGAAGCAGATGTTGATATTCATGCCGTGCGTGAAATTCACGCGGGCCATGTTGATTTCTGGCCAGACCGCCTGTTCGGTCAAACCCATCGAGTAATTGCCGGCCTGATCGAAGGCCGAATCCTTCATGCCGCGGAAGTCCTTGATCCGGGGCATGGCGAGGTTGATGAGGCGATCGACGAAGTGCCACATCCGCTCACCCCGCAGGGTCACGACGAAGGCAGACGGGGCACCTTCCCGCACCTTGAAGTTCGCAACCGATCGCTTGGCGAGCACCATGATGGGCTTCTGGCCGGTGATGGTGGCCAGCGTGTCGATGACGGTGTCGCGGATCTCGGGCTTGAGCTTCTGGTTTTCCAAAAAGCGGCCGATACCCGAATTGACGAGCACCTTGCTCATCCGCGGTAGTTGATTCGCATTCCTGAGGGAGAACTCCTCTTGCATCTTCGGCACCACGACATCGCGATACTGAGCGAGAAGCCTCGGAAGTGTCTTTGTGTCAGCAACCATGTTCAATCACTACTCCCTGCGGGGCCTCAGCCCCGCCGTGGTCCTCGCAGTTGGGACAACTCTTTGCCACCACGCACGGCGACGCGGATCTTCGATCCGTCATCCTTCGCCTCGAACCGGACCCGCGTGCCGCGTCCGTCCACAACGGGACTGACATTGCTGATGTGGATCGGCATTTCCTTGCGAAGCAAGCCTCCTTTGGGATTCGCCTGCGAAGGCTTGAGATGCTTCACGCGAATATTCACACCCTGCACGATGACGCGATCTTCATCGGGAATGACCCGAAGGATCTCGCCGACCATGCCTCGATCGTTGCCAGCCGTCACGACAACGGAATCACCTTTTCGTACATGTCGTGCCATTGTCAGATGACCTCCGAAGCAAGTGAGACGATCTTCATGTAGTTCTTCTCTCGCAGTTCTCTGGCCACAGCACCGAAGATTCGAGTTCCGGCAGGGTTGCCTTCTTTGAGCACCACGCACGCATTTGAATCGAACCGTACATAGGAGCCGTCCTTGCGCCGGGTTGGATATTTCGTCCGAACGATGACGGCCCGAATGATGTCGCCCTGCTTCACTGCCGAGTTGGGCAGTGATTTCTTCACCGAGCACACGACTTGATCGCCGATACCGGCGGTCCGCCTGGAGTGTCGGCCACGAGCGGTCGAGCCACCAAGTACACCGATAACGCTGACGACCTTGGCGCCACTGTTGTCAGCCACTTCAATTCTGGATTCTTTCTGAATCATCTCTGATACTCGCTTGCTATCACTCTGTGGCTGCGGCCTGTTCGACAACGCGAAGCAACACCCACGACTTGGTCTTGGAGATCGGGCGACATTCGGCAATTTCGACGCGATCGCCAACTTTCGCCGCATTGTCTTCATCATGCACATGCAGCACGGTCCGTTGCCGGATGTACTTTCCGTACTTGGGATGCCGGGTAAGAAAATCAATTGATACACGGCAGGTCTTGTCACGCTTGGCCGCCGACACGACGCCGGTGCGGCGTGGTGCGGTGTCGGAAACCTTGATGTCCTTGAGATGGCTCATGTCATTGGTCTCCGATCAAGCATCCTGCGTCGCGGTGACCTGCCGCGAGCGTTTCTCGGTAAGCAGCCGGGCGATGTCACGCTTGACATGTCCAAACTGGGCGGTGTTCTGAATCTTCTCCGTCACCAGCTGGCAACGCAGATCGAAGAGCCGACGTCGAAGACTGGCGACTTCGATGTCGATCTCGTCATCCCCGAGTTTCCTGACTTCATGTGGTTTCATCTGTTCATCGTCTCCATGTCTGAATCAGACCGATAGCCTCTTGCCAACGAAGCGGCACCGAACCGGCATTTTGCAGGCGATTCGTGCCATCGCCTGACGCGCCATGTCCTCCGAAACACCGGAGATCTCGTATAGAATCGTTCCAGCCCGAACGCGGGCCGCCCAGTAATCAACCTCGGCCTTGCCCTTGCCCATGCGGGTTTCAAGCGGCTTCTTTGAGATGGGCTTGTCCGGGAAGATGCGAATGACCACCTTGCCCTCGCGGCGAAGGAAGTGCTGCGCGGCGATACGGCCTGCCTCGATCTGCCGGGCGCTCACCCAGTGCGGCTCAAGTGCCTGCAGACCATAGTCGCCGAAAGCCACGTAATTGGCGCGGCTGGCCTTGGCCTGCAACTTCCCGCGCATCTGCTTGCGGAACTTGACTCGTTTTGGCATCCGTGGCATCGGACGTTCTCCTCAAGCCGAGCAGAGCTCAGCGTCGACCTCTCGCACGTGCACGGGCACCAGCGGCCTTCGATTCGGTTTGATCCTCTTCGCCGTCGGTGAACATGCCCTTATAGATCCAGACCTTGACGCCAATCGCGCCGTAGGTGGTAAAACTCGTGACACTCGCGTAATCCACATTCGCCTGCAGTGTCGAGAGCGGAATCGATCCCTCTCGCGTAACGAACTTCCGCGACATCTCGGCACCGCCCAGACGCCCGGACACCTGAATACGAACACCCTTGGCGCCCGCTTGCATAGCTGCCTCACAGCGCTGCTTGAGCAGCCGGCGAAAGTTTGAACGCTTCTTCATCTGCTCCGCGATCGCCTCAGCAACCAGCATGGCACTTGTGTCGGGGCTGCGGATTTCGACGATCTTCACCGACACCTTCCGGCCGGTCATGACCTGCAGGTCGGCTGAGAGCTTGTCGATCTCGACACCCTTGGGACCGATGACGAGGCCGGGGCGGGCAGTCTTGACGATGACCGTCAGTTCCTCACGCGTCCGCTCGAGGTAGATGTCCGAGACGGCCGCAAACGGCGGTGTGCGGTTGAGCCGCTTGTCGACGAACTCACGAATCTTGTAGTCCTCGACGAGCAGTTCGCCGAAGAGTGCCTTGGGCGCATACCAACGAGACTTGTGCGCCTCGGTGACGCCGACCCGGAATCCGAATGGATGAACCTTCTGTCCCATCGATCAGCCTCTCTCGTTCAGGACGATGTGCAGGTGGCACGTCCGTTTGTGGATCGGATGCGCCCGACCGCGGTCCTTGGGCTGGAATCTCTTGATCGTCGGACCCTCATCGACACGAGACTCGGCAACGTAGAGGCTAGAGACATCGGCGTCCCGCTCCTCGGCGTTGGCAATCGCGCTCTTGAGAACCGCCTTGAGATACCAGGCCGCTCGTTTCTTGGAAAATTGCAACTCGTTCATGGCTTCATCGATTCGCATGCCGCGAATCAGGTCCGCCACAAGCCGCGCCTTGCGGGGCGCGATGCGGGCGAATCGATGACTTGCTTGATGTGTCATGGCTGGATGCCCTGTAGGCCGGTCACTTGCCGGTCTTCAGACCCTCCTTCTTGTTCGTGTGGCCACGGAAACTTCGGGTGATGGAGAACTCGCCGAGTTTGTGCCCGACCATGTCCTCGGTCACGAAAACGTCGTGGAAGTGCCGGCCATTGTGCACCTGAAAGGTGTGACCGACGAACTCCGGCACGATGGTGCAAGCGCGAGCCCAGGTCTTGATTGGCCGCTTGGAACTGCCAGCTTCGGACTGCGCCATGACCTTGCGGTACAGCTTCTCGTCCACGTACGGGCCCTTCTTGAGTGAGCGTCCCATCTCGATATCTCCGTCAGAGCTTCAACTGGCCGTATCGCCGGCTTTTGCGTCGCCGCAGAATGCGTGCATCGGACGCCTTGCCGCGTTGCCGCGTGCGTCCACCCTTCGATTTTGTTCCCGACGCG
>JASMMN010000127.1 GCA_030748155.1 Phycisphaerales bacterium | reverse complement strand
CACGCTCTCCGGTGGCGAGCGGCGACGGGTGGCCTTGTGCCGGTTGCTGCTTCAAGAACCCGACATCCTGCTCCTGGACGAGCCGACCAATCATCTTGATGCCGAGAGCGTCGCGTGGCTCGAGCAGCACTTGCAGCGGTTCGCCGGCACGATTATCGCGGTCACGCACGATCGGTACTTCCTCGACAACGTCGCCGGGTGGATCCTGGAACTCGATCGCGGCGAAGGCATCCCGTGGAAGGGCAACTACACCTCATGGCTTGAGCAGAAGCACCAGCGGCTCGCCGTCGAGGAGCGGCGGGAAGGCAAACGCCAGCAAGCGCTGCAGCGGGAACTCGAATGGGTGCGCCGCACCCCGCAGGCGCGGCAGGCCAAGAGTCAGGCCCGCATCACGGCCTATGAGGACTTGGTCTCGCAGGACCGCAAGGAGCAGGAGCGAAGCGTCGAGATCTTCGTGCCACCGGGACCGCGGCTCGGCGATCTTGTGATTGACGTGCAGGGGGTCCGCAAGGGTTATGGCGACACGGTACTGGTCGATGACATGGAATTCTCGCTGCCGCCCGGCGCGATCGTCGGCATCGTCGGTCCCAATGGAGCTGGTAAGACCACGCTCTTTCGCATGCTGCTCGGAGAGGAAGAGCCCGACGCCGGAACGCTCAAGATTGGCCAGACGGTTGTGCTGGGGTGCGCCGAGCAGGGGCGAGACGCCCTGCCGAACGACAAGACCGTCTGGCAGGCCATCAGCGACGAAGACGAGGAGATTGATCTCGGCGGCGTGCTGGTCAACAGCCGCGCCTACACCTCGAAGTTCGGCTTTCCCGGCACGATGCAGCAGCGAATGGTCGGAACCCTTTCCGGGGGCGAGCGGAACCGCGTGCAGTTGGCATGCACGCTGCGGGCCGGTGCCAACGTGCTGCTCCTCGACGAACCGACCAATGATCTCGACGTCAACACGATCCGCGCCATCGAGGAGGGCCTGGCGACCTTTGGTGGTGCGGCCTTGATCATCAGTCACGACCGCTGGTTTCTCGATCGGGTCGCGACGCACATCCTGGCCTTCGAAGGCGATTCGCAGGTGCGGTTTTTCAACGGCAACTGGACCGCCTACGACGAAGACCGCCGCAGCCGTCTTGGTGCCGAAGCCGAGCAACCGCATCGGATCAAGTACCGCAAACTCACGCGGTAAGCATGATCAGGCGAGTCAGCGTTCTCTCGGCGCCCGCTTTGCGGCCCCACGGACTGCAAGCATCTGCTCGGTCACATGCGCGTTGTCCGGCCACTGTCGCGACAGTCGTTCCAGCGGGGCGACCGCCCACTCGGGGCGATTCAGCAGCAGGGCAGTCCGGGCGAGGCGGTCGTTGACGTAGGGCGGTGTCCACAGACCCCATCGGTGGATCCAGGCGAGTTCGCGCATCAGCAGGTAGCCCGCTTCGACGCTTCCGGCTTTTTTGGCCTGCACCTGCTTCCACAAAGTGTGTCCTCGCGTCTCGTGGAGCCGCACGATGCCGCTGTGGACCATGAAGACCAGAAAGGCGGCGGCCAGTACACCCGCGGCGATGCCGGTGAAGCGGAACTTCGCCGATCGCTTGAGTTGAAACGGAATCAGTCGGACATCACGCTTCCGCACCAGATGAATGACCAATACGAAGGTCCATCCTGCCAGGATGCCCATGGTCGCAGCTGTCAGCAGCGGGATCTGACCGTACAGGCCTCGGAAGGCGAAGAAGCCCGCAACACTGACCACAAGCGCCCCGAACTCCTCGGACCACGCGAAGTCGTACCGCTTGTGTCGCGAGGCGGCCGTCCACGATTTGAATCCCGCGGGCCTCGCCCAGCCCCAGCGAAGTTCACCGGTGGGGCAGGCGGCGACGCAGTCGAGATCCTTCAGACAGGCTGGATTGACAACGGCCCCGTGTCGCTTGATTTCTTCGTGGACGCGAATATCCGAGGAGCAGGCGGCGGTACAGGCGGCGCACGAGCCGCAGTCGGCTCCGGCGTCAAGACGAATCCGACTCGGGGCGATCCGGTCCGAAAGCGAGAAGATTGCTCCGTAGGGGCAGACGTAGCGGCAGAAGGAGCGACTCCCGAGCAGATAGACGATGATGCCTCCCGCGACGAGAAAGGTCAGGATGGTGATTGCGGGACCTGGCAAATTGCGGAGAAAGTCGGCAGTGATGAGCGAACCGAAGCCGTCTGGATCTTCGGTCACACGCAGTTTCGGGAAGGGCCGGCCCCTGGCAATCCGCTCGATTTGCGGCCAGATGAACATGAGGCCCATCACTGCGAGCGGCCCGAGCAGCAGCAGACGGCTGCGAACCGGCTTGGGGCGAAGCCCGAGTTTGCCGAGTCCCCAGGAGGTGAGGTCTTGGAGGGCCAGGATGTGGCAGCCCCACGAGCAGAAGAATCGCCCGAAGATCAGGGTCGAGATGACGATCAGGCCCATGAAGATGAAGCCCACGGTCACCAGGCCCAGTTCCAGCGTGAACATCGCCTCGTTGAGTTCCAGCGGGGCCAGCGTCTCGCCAATCAGCAGCCAGGTTGCGATGTGGATGGCGATCACGACGTGTACCAGAGTGAGCACGATGGCCCGCCTGCGGCCGTAGCCGCGGTGGGGGGGTGAGTCAGAGGTGGTGTGTGGGCGTGCCATAAGGGGATCAGGCTATCCAGTATGGCGGAAGTATCGGCCTGATCCAACCGTGGGGCCTGTTGAAAGGATCGATTCGCCGGGTTGATCTTCAGTCAGGGGCAATAGGAGCCGATTCGAAGGTCGTTCGCCGCCGCCCTCCAACGGAGTCCCACCATGTCCTCCGGACCACTGACCCTTGTGTGCTCACTGCTGATCGTGTCAAGGGTGGCTGCCGATGGGGGGGTGGACGCCACCGCGACGCTTCGCTCCAGCGCTGAAACCGGCGATCTGCCGGCCATGCGGGAATTGGCGGATTCACTTTTGAACTCGGTAGATTCAGATGAGGGCGTGTACTGGCTTGAGAGGGCCTCTGCGGATGGTGACGCGGAATCGATGCACCGGTTGGCCTCCCTGCGGTTTGCCGGTGCTCTCACTTACCGCGATCAGCGGGGGGCTGTGGAACTTTGGAAGGCTGCTGCCGTTCTGGGCCACGTAGAGGCCATGTATGACCTTGCGGTGTGCTACCGCGACGGGCGGGGCACCTTCTGCAGTGAAACTCGCGCTTCCATCTGGTTCAAGCGGGCTGCCGATCGGGGTCGCCCAGAGGCCATGACGGCTTGGGGGCGATGCCTTTTCGACGGCATCGGTGTCATGCGGGACGAGGAACTGGCGGTGGAGTGGTGGACCAAGGCCGCGGACGGGGGTGAAGCGGATGCCATGGTCGCCCTTGCGGTCGCGAGCGGAACGGGCCGGGGTATGGGTCGAGATCAGTCCGTATCGGCCCGTTGGTGGCGAAAGGCTGCTTGTCGAGGTTGCCGCGTCGCCATGCTGGTGACGGCCGCGAACTATGAGATGGGGCTGGGCGTTCAGGCCGATCCAATCGAGGCCGAGGCGTGGTATGCCAAGGTCCGCACCCGCTTGGATGAGGCCGCCCCCAGCGGGGGGTTGGTTCTGGCATTGCCGGAGTAAGGGCTCAGGGGCTTCCTCGGGATCTACAGCGAGCATCAACTCCTCGGGATGTAGCCCGCTGCGGGGGTATCTGACCCCATTCTGCTACCATTGCCCTCTTCGGCCCCGTCGTCTAGCGGCTAGGACGTGAGGTTCTCATCCTCAAAACAGGAGTTCGATTCTCCTCGGGGTCATGTGCAGCAGGCCGCCCTGACGGGCGGTCTGCTGCGTTTAGAACACTCAAACGCCGTGTATCGGCGTTCGTTCGCCTTTGTCCTCCCTCCCGGTTGGGTGTTTCCGATGAAAAAACTTGCGTAAATCCAGATTATGCCCTTGGCAGCCGACTCTGATCCTGTAGGGTCTACATCGGAAGCGGAGTCCTGCCCCCGGGTTGGACGACCTATAAGAGGAATCAGCGGCACACACGTGCCGATGATTTGGTTTTATCCCGCG
>JASMMN010000126.1 GCA_030748155.1 Phycisphaerales bacterium | reverse complement strand
GCGTCACGAATCGATCTCCGTTGGTTCGGGGGACAGCAGCCCCAATGCCGCGAGGTCTTCCCATGGTTCCTGCACGCTGCAGGAGCCAAATGAAATGGCAAATCCAAGTCGTGCCTCTTCAATGTCATCGCGGGAAACCTCGTAGTCCCCAAGCCGCGCTCGCTCATCATCAAAGAGAAACGCCTCCGGATCGGCCGTCTGGAGCAGCGCCTCGAGCACGTCTGCATCAACGCGATGAGCTTGCATGATCGCTGCCGAAAGAAACACATTGAGAAATCCCTGCTGTCTCGCCGGAACAAGAGGATTGTCGTTTGGAAGCGGATGGTGCATCCCGGCGGTCGCCTTGAACGGCACACCGGCATGGGCAGCAGCCGAGAGAAAGCGGGCCACCTGCATGGAATCTGGATACAACTCGGGCGTGACGCCTCCCGTGCGAATCTTGACGCCAGCCTCGGATCCGGCCAATACCGCCATGAGACCGCGAACATCGCCATCGACCGGCAATTCGATGAAGGGGAATAACTCATCTGGCACATGATCGAGCGCCGCGTCAATATCGCCGGGATCGCTCCCCTTCAACTCGATCACATCGATGATTGCCTTGCCCGCCGCAGGGTCCGCATGCGCCGCGTTGAAGGCCTCGATTACGGCGAGATCATCGGCAAGTGCTGCGGTTCCGCAGGGCCGCGTCAACGCGCTGATGCACCAGGGATCTGCTTCTTCTTCGTCGGGCAGTAACCCGCAGGCCGCCTGCTCAAACTCGGCGAGTTGCAAGACTGGAACGATCACCCTGCCAAGCGTCCAGCCCCGTTCATCCATGCCAGCCTCGTGGTACGCCTGCACCATCGGCACCATGTCGAGCTCGGCTGGCGGGAAGAGTCCGGCGAAGTCGATCAAACCGTCGAGCAGCATGCTGAGGGTTACCGGCGTTGTCACAGACTGGCTTCCATTGCATTCTCACGATTCGCCAGACATCGATCGATCCGATTGATCACCGCTTTCTTTCCAAGAATCTCAAGTGTGTCGTAAATTGGCGGGCTGACTGGCCCCCCGCTGACTGCAACACGAATTGGCTGGGTGATCTTGCCGAGATTTCCCTCGCAGTTTGTCTCGGCCCAGGTACTCAATATTTCCTCGAGATGCGCCGGCTCCCACGGCTCGGCAGCGGCGAGCAGGTCGCGGATGGCGGCGAGCCGGTCGAAACCGTTTGGTTCACCTTTGCAGATCGCTTTTCGGATGGCCTTGGTCATCGGCCACTCGATCTGCTCATCGGACTGCACGAAGAAACGCCCCGTGTCCACCGGATCGCGGAGTGTCTTGCTGCGTTCCTTGTTCGAGAGCGCAAACAACTTGAATTGATGCGTACTCATCGCTTCGAGAAACTCGGGTTCGAAGTCCTGACAGAACGCCTGCAGCCGAACCACGAATTGGTCGGCATCCATCGCCTGAATCGCATCGAGATTGAAGGCGAGCAGTTTGGAACGGTCGAACTTGGCCGGGCTCTTGACAATGCGGTCGAGCCCGAACTGTTCCACCAGAAACGAACGATCAAACTGCTCCCGATCGCCCCCCGGGGACCAGCCGAGCAGTGAGAGGTAATTGACCAGCACCTCGGGCAGATATCCCGCCCGCCGAAAGTCATCGACATCGATCTCAGGAAGCGAGATCTCGAGTACACGGGCCAACGACGCCGCGGCATCGGTTTCCAACTGCAACTTCTTGTCGGCAAGCCAATTCGCCCAGTGCTCCCGGCTGATCCCACACCCTTCCGGAGGTGAGTCGAGACCACGCGATTTGACCTCGGCCCGCAGCGTCTTGTCTTTGTCCCGCTTGGACATCTTGGAGCCATCCGGGTTGAAGATGAGCGAGACATGGGCCCATATCGGACGGTCAAAGCCGAGCGCATCGATCAGAAGCGCGTGCTTGGATGTATTGGCGAGATGCTCCTGACCGCGAATGACATGAGTGACGCCCATCAACACATCATCGACGACGACGGCAAAGTGGTACGTCGGATAACCATCGCCCTTTCGAATGACAAAGTCTTCGAGTTCGCCCGGTTCAAGGCGAACCTCGCCGAGTACGGCATCATGCACGACGATTGGTTCATCATCCGGAACCTTGAACCGCACCGCATGTGGACGTCCCTCTGCGAGAAAACGTTCTACGGTATCCGGGTCGAGTTCCAATGCGGCTCTGTCGTAGCGATACGCTCGTTTTTCTGCGCGGGCCAGTTTCCTCGCCGCGTCGAGTTCTTCGGTGGTTTCGAAGGCCCGGTATGCCGCGCCAGAATCCAGCAGCTGCTGCGTGAATGGCTCGTAGATATCCAGCCGCTGCGACTGGTAATACGGTCCTGTGTCACCGCCTCCACGTCCGTGCCACTGCGGCCCTTCGTCCCAATCGATTCCGAGCCACGCAAGATCCTCGAGAAACCCGGTGCTGGCCGCATCGCTGGATCGTTTCTGATCCGTATCCTCGATGCGAAGCAGAAACTGACCGTTGTGGCCCCTGGCAAACGCCCAACAAAACAGGGCCGAGCGGGCACCACCAACGTGCAGATGGCCGCTTGGACTTGGCGCAAAGCGGGTTCGTATCGACGGCGTACTCATCCCGTCTCCTGAAGTGGGCGATGATCGCTGCGGAGAGAAAACACGAGGCGCCATGGGCCTGAGAGCACGTACAGCACGAAGAGAATGGCGAGCGTTTCCTGGAGCCACCAAATGGCGAGGCTCAACACCGCTGCAACGCGAACCAGATACGCAAAGGACCGCGACCCCCGCAGGTACTTGTTCGCCATATGCGGATAGGGAACCCGCGAGACCATCATGATCGCAGAAAGCAATACGATCAACGGCACAAGCAGCACGATGCCCGCTGCAATCGCCCCCAGCGTGCTGTGCTCGGCGCCCTGCCGCAGCGCTTCCAGATGTTCGTGCAGCAGCACCAGCCCGACAACGGCTCCGGCCGCACCCGGTGTCGGCAATCCTCGAAAATGCATGTGGTCGCCAATACGACCGCTGGCAGTCTCCACATTGAATCGGGCGAGCCGAAGCGCTGCGCAACATACGTAGATCGCCGCGATGGCCCAGCAGAACTTCCCGAGCGTATGCCCGGCGTCCGGAGTGATGATGGGCTCACCTGAACCGAGGTATTGACTGAGAAGATTGAGCATGATGAAGGCCGGTGCCACCCCGAAAGTAACGACATCCGCAAAGGAATCGAGTTGCCCCCCCAATTCGGTCACGCTATCGGTCAATCGAGCCACGGCACCGTCGAATGCATCAAGCACGATGCCGAGCAGTACTAATGAGGCGGCGACCGTCAGGCTGCTCCAGCCCCATGGCCCGAGTGCCACGTCGGTCGTAACCGGTTTGACGGCATAATGAATCGCCGCAAACCCCGCTACGAGGTTCCCAAGCGTCAAAATCGTCGGCCAGACGCCGATGGGACCAAGACGACGTCGGCTTCCGCCCCGTGTCGGGCGAGCACCAAACTCCTCTTCGACTGTGGTGTCTCCGCTGTTCCGATCGCTCAATCGCATCGCTGCATGGTACTTGGTCCCCCCCGTGTTCACCTTCCCGCGTCGAACCGTGGAACCAGCAGAATCAGACCAACGGGTGGCACTTCTGATGATCCCTCCCACTCCATGGCAGATGCAGCAACAGATGCACCGGGATTGATCGCTTCGAACGGAACAGGCCACCCCGGACCGCCCGCCACAAATGCCATCGCCTCCCCGGGAACCAGCAGCAGTTCGTCGCGGACTTCACCCTCAGTCTCCGAGTGCAGCCGGTAGTCGACAACACACCGCGGACCGAGTTCCGTAATGATCGGCCATGAGCGAACATGGAGATCACAGCCCGCAGCCGATGCGGCGGTATGCCACCGAACCGGCACCCCCATCCAAGTCAACTCCGGTGATTCCATCGGTCGCACCGCTCGAATCAGGCTATCCACGGTCCGCTCGT
>JASMMN010000125.1 GCA_030748155.1 Phycisphaerales bacterium | reverse complement strand
GGGACCGCTGGCACAGACTGGGGCGTCACACTCGGACGCTGGTGGGGCGGAATCATGCTCACCCTGTGGATCGCACTCATGGTCTCCTACGTTGTGATGGGCGAGCAGGCTGGAGGTGCTGGCCCGTGAGCGATCAGATCGGCAGATCGCCATCATCAGCCGTGGGCGAAACTGGCGGCTGGCTCCAAGTGACACCGGCACCCAGCTGAACCGCATCGACATACTCACGGAAGCGGGTGGAACGGGAATCCCAGTTCAGTTTGATCGTCCCGGTCGGACCATTTCGCTGCTTGGTCAGGATGAGTTCGGCAAGATTGACCTTGTCTGGATTCTCTTCCCGCCATTCTTCGTCCCGGTGGTAGTACGACTCACGGTGGAGCATCATGACGACATCGGCATCCTGCTCAATGGACCCCGACTCGCGAAGATCGCTCATCCGTGGGCGATGCCCCTCCCGCTGCTCGGCGGCGCGGTTGAGCTGGCTCAGGCAGACCACCGGGATTTCCAACTCACGCGCGAGTGCCTTGACACCGCGGCTGATCTCACTGACCTCCTGCTGCCGCGACTCGGTGCGATGACCGGAGGTCATGAGTTGCAGATAGTCGATGACGACCGCCTGAATCCCATGCTGCTGCTTCATTCGCCTAGCTTTGGCTCGAAGCTGCAGGAGCGTCAGCCCCGGTGTGTCGTCGATGAACATGGGTGCCGACCGCAATTCGTCGCAGGCCGCAAAGAGGGCCCGGAATTCGGATGAGCGGAGGACGTTGCGTCGCATTCGGTCGCCATCGACACCCGAACGGCTCGCGAGTACTCGCTGCACCAATTGAGCGGAAGACATCTCCAGACTGAAGACACCTACCGGCTCGCCGCGGCTGGCCATGTGCTCGGCGATATTGAGCGCGAAGGCCGTCTTCCCCATGGAAGGGCGGGCCGCGAGAATGATGAGTTCCCCACGCTGAAAGCCGCCGGTCAAGGTATCGAGAGCACCGAAGCCAGAGCCCACACCGGTCAGCGGCTGTCCGTCCGACGCTTCGAGCCGCTCGATGGTCTCGCGAATCAGGTCGGAAAGCTCAACAGCCTGCCGGGACTCCGCTTCCTGCGCAATCTTGAAGATCCGCCGCTCGGCCTCGTCGAGCAGGTCGGCCGCTGACTCGGGATTGGTATACGCCTCCCTGAGAATCTCGCCTGATGCCTTGATGAGTTGCCGCACCATTGCCTTCTCCCGCACGATGCGGGCGTAGTGCACGGCGTTGGCGGCGCTCGGAACGGAGCCAGCGAGTTCCACGACATAGTCGAGACCACCCGCCTGCTCAAGCGTGCCGCGATCTTCCATGAGTTGCTGCAACTGCACCACATCGACCGATTGATGCGTGTCGTAGAGTTTGAGAATGGCGGACCAGAGTTCAGCGTGGGCGGGGCGGAAGAAGTCATCGCCGCTTCGGATGATCTGCACGACATCGCCGCATACATCCGGGTCGAGGATGATCGAGCCAATCAGGCTCATCTCAGCCTCGATCGCGCTCGGTGGCAGCGCACTGAAAAGTTCGGACAAAGATCGATCGTCTCGCAGATCGTCCCGTCGTGGGGACC
The DNA here is from genome assembly GCA_030748155.1 of Phycisphaerales bacterium. Lineage (GTDB taxonomy): Bacteria > Planctomycetota > Phycisphaerae > Phycisphaerales > SM1A02 > UBA12567. The sequence goes on along the minus strand of JASMMN010000125.1, from coordinate 5,233 downwards.
GTTGTGTCATCGACCCACTCATGCCACATCGCCGCCGGGCGGCCTCCCGCGCTTCAATTCAACACACTTCCATAAGTCCCGGAAAACGAACGGAACACAAGGACTACTCGGCAGTCTGGGTGATTTCGGTCAAATCAGACTCCGTGTTCTCGACCGCCATCTTCATCAGGCGGCCAACTTTGAACTTGACAGTATTCCGCGCAGGCACCGGAACCCGCTCAAGGGTCCGCGGATTCTGGGCCACCCGCGCGGCCCGTTCACGGGTTTCAAACACGCCAAAGTCTCGAAGTTCCAGCCTGTTCCCCTCAGAAAGTTCGGTGATCACGCTGTCGAGAAATGCCTGCACGACTTCTTTCACATCCGCTCGCTTGCGGCCGGTTCTGGTGACGATGCGATCAATCAAGTCCTTCTTGGTGATGGTCCCCATCAGGCCGTCCTTTCCCCACACATGCTTGATGTGTGTCCACAAGAAACCCTGCTGAAGTGGCCCACACGCGATGCGAGGCGACCACATAGCCCATGAAGCCACCGCCAACGGCGAGAGCGCTCGATTTCAGTATCTGGGAGGAGAGCCCCACCGTCAAGGGCCTAGATCCCAAGTTGGGCAACCTTGGGATGAGCGGGGGATACACTGCCGATTCGGCCCTCAGGAGTATCTACCCAAATGGACATCATTCTCTGCGGCGGGGGCGATATCGGCAGTGCTGCCGCCGAAATGCTGACTGCTGGGGGCGAAAGCGTCACCCTGATCGACCCGGATGAAAGGAAAACGAGGCACCTCAACGACCGTTTGGACATCTCGACCATCGAGGGCTCGGCCAGTTCGGCCTCCATTCTCCGATCGGCGGGCGTGGCCCGGGCCGACGCCGTCATCGCCACCACCGACGTAGATGAAGTCAATCTGGTGATTTGTGATGTCGCCGCCTCCCTCGGAGCCGCCCGCACCATGGCGCGGGTCGATCACAGCATGTTTCTGCGGGACGAGCAATTCGACTACGCGGCGGTCTTCTCGGTCGATCGCCTGTTCTCGCCCGACCGCGCCATGGCATCGGCTATGGCCTCGCGGCTGCGGAATCCGGCCGCGCTGGCGATCGAGCACTTCGCGGGCAACGAAATCGAGCTCCAGCAGATCACGGTGGACCCACAGGCCCAAGCGGTTGGGCAACCACTGCGGACCCTCGCCATGCCGCAAGGCGCCCGGCTCGCGGCCATCACCCGAGACGGTGAAGCTTCGCTGCCGTCGGCCGACACCAGCGTGAAGGACGGTGATGTCATCACGCTCGTCGCAGAACGGAAGGTATTCCCCGCCATGCGGCAACTGTTCACCAAAGGCACCTATGGACAGCAAACCATCGCCATTTCGGGCGGCCCCCCCGCCGCCGTCTGGCTCTGCCGCTTTCTCAAAGGCCGCGCCTTCGACATCCGGCTCTTCGAAGTCGACCGCGAGCAGGCTGAAGAACTGGGCGAGAAACTCGACTGGATCACAGTCATCAACGCTGATCCGGCGCAGCCTGAAGTCTTCGATGAAGAGCAACTCCACCGGGCGGACGCCTTCATTTCGATGCGATCGGACGAACAGAACATGCTCGCATGTGCCTATGCCAAACGCAGCGGCGTCGACAATGTCATGCCGATCATGCGTCATGCCGAGTTCATGCCGCTCTTGGAGGAACTCGGAATCGATCGGACGTGGAACCCTCGCGACGCGGCGACCCAAGCGATCAGCCGGTTTCTCCACTGCCACGAATTCGAGCGGATCGACGGCTTCTTCGACAACACGCTGGAGTTGATGAGGTTGCGAGTCGGGTGCCACGCCAAGCTGATCGGGCGAACGCTCGCGAGCATCGGCGATGAGCCACCGATGCTCGTGCTGGCCAGTGAAGACGATCAGGGCACGCCATTCGTGCCGGGAGGCGGGCTCGAAATCGCCGCCGGCATGCACATGATCGTGCTGAGCACGACAGCCAAGGCCGCTGCCGTTCGGAAGTTGCTGGACGCTGGAGGGTCCCGGTGAATCTGCGATTCGTTTTCGCCCAGTGGGGCAAACTCGGTCTGCTTCTGGGCAGCCTGCTCACCGCTGTTGGCCTGCTCTTCCTGCTGATTCCAGGCGAGCAGGGTCTGATTCTGGACGCCGCCGAACTCAGTCTGCTTGGCAGTGGTGGCGGATCGATGATGGTCGGACTGTCCGCTTGGCTGATCGGGAGGTCCGCCATCACGATGACCGTTCGCCCAATCAGTGGCGGAGGCCAGTCGCTCATACGGCCGTATCGCATGAACCGCCGCGACGCGGCATTGGTGACGACGGGTGCCTGGGTGATCGGCGCGGCCGTTGCAGCAAGCCCGTTCCTGATGTGGGCGACGCTCGCGGCCGATGTCTCGCCCGAGCATCCCTTCCACTCTGTCATCGACTGCTACTTCGAGGCCATGAGCGGGCTGACCACGACAGGCGCGACCGTACTGAGCGACATCGAGTCCTTGCCCCGCTCGCTCCTGCTGTGGCGATCGCTCATCCAGTGGCTCGGTGGACTTGGCATTCTGATGCTCTTCGTGGCGATCCTCCCGGGCCTCGGCGCCGCTGCAAAAAAACTCTTCCGCATCGAATCGCCCGGCCCGGACCCCGAGGGCGTCCGCCCCACCATCCGGCAGACGGCGCGACGGCTCTGGACGCTCTACGCAGGCTTGACGGTGGCCGAGATCGTGCTGCTGCTGGCAACCGGCATGGGACTCTTCGATGCTGCGAACCACACGTTCACCACGCTGGCGACCGGTGGATTCAGTACGCGAAACGCCAGCATCGCTCGGCCCGAGTCCCTCGCGACCGAAATCGTGCTGATTGTGTTCATGGTGCTCGCCGGCTCGAACTTCACGGTCCTGCTCGCTCTGCTCAAAGGACGGTGGAAAGCGGCGATGGCCAACACCGAATTCCGCATCTATCTCTTCTGCCTGCTCGGTGGCACGCTGTTCATCACGGCGGCCCTGATCGGTCATGCCGAGCCTCTGGTGCTCAGCAATGGAGCCGATGTGCCGGCTTCGGCCGGGGAGTCGCTGCGGGCGGCGGCATTCACGGTTGTCTCGCAACAAACGACGACCGGCTACACCACCTTCGACTTTGATCTGTGGCCCTTTGCGGCCAAGGCGATGATCATTGCGCTCATGTTCATCGGGGGCTCGGCGGGCTCGACCGCCGGCGGTCTCAAGGTCGTTCGAGTGTGGATCGCGCTGAAAGTGCTGTGGGGCGAACTCGAACGCTTCTTCAGGCCGAATGTCATCCGACCCCTGAAGGTCAGCGGACACGTCATCGATCATGAACAGAAACTCAATGTCATCACCTATGTGCTCGGCACACTCGTGCTCTTCGCCCTCGGCGCGGTCGTCATCATGGCCTTGGAGGCGGAGGCATCGGACTGCACTTTCACCACCGCAGCCACCACCAGCCTCGCCACGATCAGCACAGTTGGACCCGGACTCGATGGCGTTGGTGCCATCCGCAACTACGGATGGTTCACCGACACGACGAAGATCTTCCTGTGCTTCCTGATGCTGGTTGGGCGGTTGGAGGTGTTTGTGATCCTGGTGCTGTTCCACCCCCGCTTCTGGCGAGGAGGATAGGACAGGTCGGATTCCTTGGACGATCAGAAGCGACATGACGTTGGGTAAGCAGAGGCTCGGGACCCGGTACCCGGTCCCTTTTCTCCCACTACAATCCACTTCCGTGACCATCTCGCCCGCCAACATCGTCGACGTCACGCCACCGCCCATGAGCCGCGGCGATCGATTGTTTGTGCCGGCAGTCTTCAAGGGGCTCGGCACGACGCTTCGACACGCACTTGGCAACATGGGACGTGACGGGAAGAACCTCAAGAACATCCACGTCGTCAAGTACCCCGAAGAACGACGCGAACACCGTGATGTACTCGACGGCGGACAGTATGCCCCCACCTTCCGCGGCGTCCATCGACTCAATCGCGATGAAGAGGGTCGCGTGAAGTGCGTCGCGTGCTTTATGTGCGCGACTGCTTGCCCGGCCAGATGCATTCATATCGTCGGCGAAGAAGCGCCGTGGGATGACCGCGAGAAATACCCCAAACAGTTTGATATCGACGAGTTGCGGTGCATCTTCTGCGGCATGTGCGAAGAGGCCTGTCCGGTCGATGCGATTGAGTTGACGCCCCGCTATGAAATCGTGGGCCTGACTCGCAACGAAATGATCTTCGACAAGGTCAAACTTCTTGAGATCTACGATCAAACCCACGAAATAAAGCCAATGTAGGGAGGAGACTTCACATGCCCTTCCCGACAGGCAAACGCGATGCAACACCTGCGGAACGCAACCGCTTGTGGAGGCTTTCCACCATGGGCTTCACGCTTGCCACCGAGGTCGCCGCTGGCACCCTGTTGGGATGGCTGGTCGACTGGTGGTTCGGGTTCGACAGAACCTTCATTGTGGTCGGAGCCATCGTCGGTGTGCTGGTCGGTCTCTCGAGTTTCATCCGGGCCGCTCTGGCTGAAAATCGGCGGTCGGAGCAGAAATGACGATGAACACGCCCCCTTTGCCCACCATCACACTTCCCACCGTCACGCTGCTGGTCACAGCGATTGGAACTGCGGCGATGGCTGGAGCGGGCTGGACATTCGTCACCCTGTTGGGCCCATGGGACACCGCCACGGCCCTCACCGGACTGCTGGCGATCGGCATCGTCGCGGCTGTCGCGATCTGCGGCATCTTGGTGATGCGACCATGGCGAGCAAGATCGATTTTGTCGTGGGGTGGCGTGCTGATCGCAGCCTCAATCGGTCGTGCCGTCGTCGCCATCGGGATCTGCCTGCTGCTATACTTCGCGGCTCGCCAATCGGTGGGCCCCCTGCTCATCGGCGCCTTGGCGGGGCTTGTTGCCGTCCTGATCGGCGAGACCACCATTGCGGCAAAGCAGTTCAAGCAAGCAACGGCATGATTTGACGATCTCGCACCCTCCCGGACCCTCTTCTCATGACACCAATGATCCACCTGCTGGCATCCGAGAACCCGATCGGTCATGTCGTGGATCAGAAACTCGGCTGGATTCACGATTCGCTGACCATGCATATGGTCACACTGGTCGTTGCAGGACTCATCGGTCTGGCAGTCCTGTTTCGTGCTGCTTCCGCCATCAAGACCGGGCATGAGGATCTGGGCGCGGATCGTCACCTCACCAAGGGGCGCTTCTCCCAGCTCATCGAAGTCATTTCGATGTAC
>JASMMN010000124.1 GCA_030748155.1 Phycisphaerales bacterium | reverse complement strand
AGGAATTCAGCGCCGCATATGGCGGTGAGGGCCCACCAGAAGATGAAGGCGGCCATATTGCCCTTCCGCATCGCTTTGACCGCCAGCACGATCCAGACACTGCTGATCAGCAGGAAGATGCTGTTGAAGAGCACCTTGAATGGCGCTACCGAGACCTCCAGAACGTCCTGAGGATGGGGACCGTTGATGTCCCGACCGATATAGAACAGGTAGGCCGAGATGAGCGTTCCGAAGAAGGCGATCTCAGAGGCGATCATCAGCAGGACGCCGATCTTGCCGTTCATCAGACCATCCTGCGGCAACGCTGGCGGGGGCGTCAATGTGTTGGTTGGCGCCGTGGTCATTCGTACTTCCAATCGGGGTCTTCGGGATGCTTCAGGTCCCACAATGGGCGGCGACTGTGCACAACCGGGTCGTCGGCGAAGTTGTAGGCGGGCGGTGGGGAGGTGGTGGACCATTCGAGCGTCCACGCATCCCACGGATCATCGCCCGCGCGGCGACCCTTGAAGATCGAGTACAGCAGATTCATGGCGAAGAGGGCAAATCCGACGAGTTGAACGATGACGCCGAGCGATGAGATGAGATTCCAGATCTCCCATCCCCGATCGGCCTCATAGGTGTAGACGCGTCGTGGCATCCCGAGCAAGCCGGAGACATGCATCGGACCGAAGGTCAGGTTGAATCCGATGATGAGAATCCAGAATTGCCACTTGCCGAGCGACTCGTTCATCATCCGGCCGGTGACCTTCGGGAACCAGTAGAAGATTGCGGCGAAGATTGCGAAGAGCAGTCCGCCGAAGAGCACGTAGTGGAAATGGCCGACGACGAAGTATGAGTCGCTCGCCGCCCAGTCAAAGGGCACCGTCGCCAGCCAGATGCCGGTGAGACCAGCGAGCAGGAACTGACACAGGAAGCCCGTGCTGTAGAGCATCGGAGTATCGAATCGAATCTTGCCACCGATCATCGTGGCGGTCCAGTTGAACATTTTAATGCCGGTCGGCACGCCGACCAGCATGGTCGAACCCATGAAGATGGCATTGAGCATCGGGCTCAATCCCACGGTGAACATGTGGTGGGCCCACACGCCGAGGCTGATGAAGCCGATGGCGACGCTCGCAGCGACCATGAGCGGGTAGCCGAAGATGACCTTCCGGCTGAAAACCGGCACGATTTCACTGATGAATGCGAAGCCCGGCAGGATCAGAATATAGACTTCGGGATGCCCGAAGAACCAGAACATGTTCTGCCAGAGCAACGCGGAGCCCCCGGCTTGCGCATCGAAGAAATGGGCTCCAAGCAACCGGTCGAAGATCAGCATGATCTGGGCCGCTGCCAGCGGGGGGAGGCAAACCACGACAATGAAGCAATCCACCAGTATCATCCAAGCCAGCAGCGGCATCTTCATCAGCGTCATGCCCCGGCATCGCATGCCCAGAATCGTGGCGATGAGATTGATGGCTGTCATCGTGCTGCCGAGGCTCGCGACGAAGACCCCCAGAATCCAGTAGTCCGTGCTGTGCCCGCGGGAGAAGGTCCGTTCGGTCAATGGCGCGTAGGCGAACCACCCGACGTCTGGTGCCGAACCCATCCCGTACAGACCCTGTCCTCCGAAATACGAGAAGTACAGCAGGAAGGACCCGAACAGGAAGAGCCAGAATCCAAAGGCGTTCAAGCGGGGAAAGGCAAGATCTCGCGCACCGATCATGAGCGGGATGAGGAAGTTCGCCGTCCCGAACAGCACCGGCATCCCTACGAAAAAGACCATCGTCGTGCCGTGCATCGTGAAGAGTCTGTTGAACTCACCCGGGGTCAGGACCTCCTGCCCGGGCCAGGCCAGTTGCCACCGCATCAAGGTCGCTTCCAGACCGGCGATGATGAGGTACACGATGCCGCAGGTCACATACATGACACCGAGTCGCTTGTGATCCGTCGTTGTGACCCACTGGTGCAACTTGAAGAGGAACGGTACGGGGCCAGTGAGCGCCGGTGGTCCTGCGGGATTTTCAAGCGTGCTCACTTGAGCGTCTCCAGATAGGCGCAGATGAGATCAACTTCGCTGCGTGAGAGTTTCATCGATGGCATGTCGCATCCGGGCTTGATGTTCTGAGGGTCCCAGACCCATTCGCGGAGCATGTTCGGTGTATTGCGGGCTGCGCCCGATCCGATGGTCGTGCGGCTCATGAGGTGCGTGAGATCAGGGGCGAACGAGCCGTTGGCGACTGTGCCGCGAATGGTGTGGCAGTTGATGCAGGCTGTCCGCAGGAAGAGGTTGTGCCCGGCCTTGACCGATGCGTCGTTGACGGCATCCCGCTGCTGGTTGGCGACCCAGGCATCAAAGGATGCACGGGGCTCGACGATGACTTTGATGAGCATGTTGGCGTGCTGATTACCGCAGAATTCGGCGCATTGACCCACGTAGGTGGCTGGGGCATTGGCTTGGAGCCACAGGTGGTTGGTGCGATCGGGTACGACGTCCATCTTGCCACCGAGTTGTGGGACCCAGAAGGAGTGAACGACGTCGGCGGATTGCAGCGTCAGGAATAGATCGGCGGGTTTGCCCTCGTCGATCGGCACGTGCAATTCGCCCGCAGTCACCACGCCGAGTTCGCCATAGTCGAATTCCCACCACCAGCGGTGTCCGGTGACGGTGACCTCCAATGCCCCTTCCGGGGGGGTGGTTCGTTCGAGTTCGAAAATGCTCCTTGCGGACACCATGAACAGCAGGAAGACGATCAGCAGCGGGATGACCGTCCAAGCCAGTTCAATGGGGTTCGACCCATAGACCTGCGGTGGCTCGAGATCATCTCCCTTGGCGCGGCGGCAGCGGACAACGGCATAGGCGATCAGAGAAAGCACCACGATGGCAATCCCGCCACAGATGACAAAGAGCAGCCACGTGATGCTCAGGATCGTTTCACCCGGAACCCCGACCGGATTGAACATGGAGGGTTGTATGGTGCCGGTGGGCTCGCAAACCGGTGCGGCAGTTGTACCGACCGACCAGACGAGGTTTCCGAGTTGCACCATCGATTCCCGCTCCCTTCAGGTGTGCATGCTATGAGACTGCACCCCGCCGTGAGCCTACCATGCCTCCATCAGCCCATGCAAGGGGGCGATGCAGTCGGTTCAATGTTGGTTTCGAGGAGTAGTTGAAGTGTCGCGAACGGACCCGGGGTCAGCAGTATGGCTGCGAGTTTCGCCGTATGTGCCGGTTTGTTCTGGTCAGTACAGTCCCGGCAGGCAGCACCCATGCGTCATCAGGATGAGCACGGTCCGAATTCGCCGTCTTGGCCGTCAAAGACGTCGGCTCATTTGAATCCCCCATGCTCAGATCAAGTGTGATGGGGGTGGCTAGTCGGAGCGAGCGAGAACGGCTTGTCAGGATGTCTTGACCGCTTCGTGCATCGGTTTTCGGCCCACGGAGTAATAGGCGAATCCAAGTTCGTGCATCGCATCGTCGTGCCAGACATTGCGGCCGTCGAAGATGACCTGATCTGCGAGTTTGGCTTTCATCTGCTCGAAATCGGGTGTGCGGAACTCGTCCCACTCCGTGCAGAGCACGAGCGCGTCGCAGCCGGAGAGGCAGTCGTACATGTCATCGATGTACTCGATGTCAAGCCCATATTGTGGGAAGGTCTCGCGGGCGATGGGGTCGAAGGCATGGACGTTGCCGCCGCGGGCGAGCAGTTCCTCGATGATCGTCTGGGCCGGTGCCTCGCGGACGTCATCGGTTCGCGGCTTGAAGGCCAGCCCCCAGACGGCGAAGGTCTTGCCCGAGAGATCCTCGCCGAAGTGGCTGAGGATGCGCGCGAGGAACCAGTGCCGTTGCTGCTGGTTGACTTCATGGACGGCTTCGTTGAGCAGGCAGGGAATGCCCGAGTCCTGTCCCATCTCGATGACGGCGAGGGTGTCCTTGGGAAAGCACGATCCGCCGTAGCCAAGGCCGGGGAAGAGGAACTTGTCGCCGATGCGCGTATCGGCGCACATACCCTCGCGGACCCGGGCGATGTCGGCACCGTAGTGCTCGGCGAGGCGAGCGATTTCATTGATGAAGGAGATCTTGCAGGCGAGCATGGCGTTGCTCGCGTACTTGACCATCTCCGATGATTCGATGTCCATGAACATCAGCGGATTGGAGTTGCTGACATAAGGCTCATACAACTTGATGAGCAGTTTCCGGCCACGCTCGTGCTCGACACCGCAGACCACGCGATCCGGGTGCTGGAAGTCCTGAATGGCATCGCCTTCCTTGAGGAACTCCGGGTTGTCAGCGACCGAGAAAGGTTTGCTCGTGATGTCAGCGATGGCCTCGCGGACCTTCGCGGTCGTGCCAACCGGGACGGTGGACTTCACCACGATGACAGGATGCTCGATGGAGCAGGCACCGGACTCAATTGCCTCGCCGATGTCACGAGCAACAGCCATGACGGCAGACAGATCGCTGCGACCATCGGTGCCGGTGGGAGTGCCAACGCAGATGAAGATCAGTTCCCCGTTGGCGTAGCCCTCGGCCTTGTCGCCGGTGAAGTGCAGGCGGCCAGCCTTGATATTGAGAGCCATCAGTTCCGAGAGCCCCGGCTCGAAGATCGGACACTCGCCCCGCTTCATCATGGCCACCCGGTCCGGGTTGATGTCAAGACACATGATCTGGTTGCCGGTATTTGCGAAGCAGGTGCCGGTGACGAGACCGACGTATCCGCTGCCGACGATGGTGAGATGCATGCGGGAGATCCTCTCTCAATAAGGGGAATCAGGGCAGAACGAGGCAGTTTAGCGTAGGGGATCGGTGCCGTCTCTTCCGCTTATATGGCGTTCGATCTGGAGAATGTCTGCTTTCAGGCGAAGGTTTGGCGACGCATTGCAGGCCGTCCCCGCATATCCACCCATACCGGAGGCGGCAACCACACGGTGGCAGGGGGTGATCAGGGACATCGGGTTGTTTCGCATGGCGCTGCCAGCGGCTCTGGCGGCTTTGGGATTACCCGCCATCGCAGCGAGTTCCGCGTACGTGCGGGTCTGCCCGATCGGGATCTCGCGGCAGGCGGCCCAGCAGTTGCGTCGGAAGAGGTTCGCTGCCGGGACCGGAATCGGTGGCGGCCCGACCGGCTCGCGGAGACATCCGCTGAGCCAAGCAGCGGCAGTCGGGAGCAGGTCACGGTCCTCGACACCAACCGGTTGCTCCTTGTGCAGCAAGGCGAATTCGACGGTGATCCAGTCGTATTCGTCAATGGTCAGTACAACCGATCCCACCGGCGTTGTAATGGTTCGCCAGTGGGCTGGCATGTCAGTGCGGAAGCGGATGGGCAGCGCACATGGACTTCACGTCGCCACGGACTTCGGCGGTGATCGCTGCATCACCCTGCGAATCGACGACGCGATCGAGCATGGCGGCGATTTGCCGCATGTGCGATTCATCGAGGCCGCGGGTCGTGAGTGCCGCGGTGCCAAGTCGCAGACCACTGGTCACCATTGGCGGTCGGGGATCATTTGGGATGCCGTTCTTGTTCGTGATAATGCCTGCCTCCTCAAGCCACGCCTCGGCATCCGCGCCTGTGAGATCGGCACTGCGGGGCTGCA
>JASMMN010000123.1 GCA_030748155.1 Phycisphaerales bacterium | reverse complement strand
GCTCCGTACCCTTTGCCCTCCCTCCCGCCCGAGCGAAGCGAGGGCGGCGAACGTGGAGGCCATGGGAATGCCAACCAAGACCGTTCGGCCGCGTTCCGATCGAACCGAACTCAAGGTCATCGTCGACTTCTACGACTTCATGCGATACCTCGTCGAGCGGATCGAGAAGTTTCCGAGACATCACCGCTATAGCCTTGGTATCGCCATGGAGAACCGCCTCCAGGAGATGCTCGGCCTGCTCATTCGGGCCAAGTACGCATCAGAGAAGGTGGCGACGCTTGACGAGGTCAACGTGCAACTCGATGTCCTGCGGTTTCAACTGCGACTGGCCAAGGACCTCAAGGCCTTGCCGGTCAAGAGCCATGGGCATGCCACCAAACTGATGCTCGACATTGGCGGCCAGATCGGTGGCTGGCGGCGGCACCAGGGCCGAGTCGCATGAAACGGTACGGGGGCCTGTGGCCGCAAGTCATCGACTGGCAAAACCTCCTGCTCGCCGCTGCCAAGGCCCAGCGGGGCAAGCGGGACCGCCGATGTGTTCAGCGATTCAACTTTGATCAGGAGCAGTCGCTGTGCCGCTTGCAGGACGCACTCTCCAGCGGCGCGTGGTGTCCCGGGTCCTTTACAACCCACTGGATCACGCGTCCGAAGCCACGCATGATTTCTGCGGCACCGTACCCGGACCGGGTGGTGCATCACGCCATCATGAATGTGCTGGAGCCGCTGCTCGATCGCCACTTTCATCCGCACAGTTATGCGTGTAGACAAGGCAAGGGGACCCACGCGGCGGCGGACCGCGTGCAGCGGCTGATGCGGCGGAACACGCATTTGTTGCAATGTGATGTGCGGAAGTTCTTTCCGAGTATCGACCATGAGATCCTGAAGGACGTGTTTCGGCAGCGGATCAAGGACCGAAGGCTTCTCTCAGTGCTTGATCGGCTCGTCGACGGTGCGAATACCCAAGAACGAACCATGGAGTGGTTTGAAGGAGACGACCTGCTGACACCCGCCAGTCGCCGCCGAGGCCTGCCGATTGGCAACCTCACCAGCCAGTGGTTTTCAAATTGGTATCTCGATGAGCTGGATCATCATCTGACCAGCGGGCTGGGCATCGGTGGATATGTGCGGTACTGCGACGACTTCATGTTGTTTCACAATGATCGCGAGCGGCTCAAGGATGCCCGCGCGGTGGTGCAGGATCGTCTCGCGGGGCTGCGACTGCGTCTGCACGAGCACAAGACTGCCATCACGCCGAGCCGCGCAGGGGCAACATTCGTTGGGTTCCGAATCTGGCCGACGCACCGGCTCTTGAGGAAGCAGAACGTTCATGCGTTCCGGCGACGCGTGCGGTGGATGCAGGCGGCCTACCAAGCGGGGCGACTCGACTGGGATGCGGTCAAGACTCGGCTGAACAGTTGGATCGGACACGCCTCCATGGCCGACAGCAGGCATCTCATCAAACGGATTTCGAGGGAGTGGGTGTTTTTACGGGGCCGCACCGATCGCGTTTCGGGTGGTCCGCGGCGGCAGCTGGAACAACAATCCCAGGAACTGCCGGTCTGCGAACCGCAACAGGAACAACCCAGACAACCGGAACAACAACAACGGGTTCCGTGTCGTCCTGCACTTGAGCCGGGTTTGCCGGTATGACGCTGCGAACCGCTCGATTCACGGATCGCTCGGGCGAGGCGACTTCAAGTCCTGGTGCCACTCCGGCGTCGCTGCTTTGGCGGCGGCCAAATCTTCATGAGGCATTCGGGCGGGGCTGGTAGGCGGCTTCGCCGACGGTCCCCCCCGTTTGCCGAAGGCTGGCTGCTGCGATCACTCTTCCTGCTGCGAGCCGGCGGGCTCGGGATTCTCAAGCATCTGTCGCCATCGTCCCACCCGAAGTTGGCTTGATGCCGGTCCAATGGCGTCGCCGAGCAGCATGGGACATGCGAAGTTCTCGGGGACCGTGAGGCCGGAGAGGTCCAGAAGCGAGGTTCCGGTGAGGGGAAACGCATGCAGGCGCGGCAAGGCGGCGATTCCGAAACTCGGAGCGGGGTCACTGCTGCCGGTGAGGCTGGGCATGGCAACCAGCGACAGCACCCACAGATACGACTCCTGATTGGCGAGCCCATCGCCGCGGCGAATGAGCAACCCGCCGATGCCGGTGTGCCGAGACCACTCGCAGTTGCTGCGAAAGCTCGGTCCCGCGGCGTCTTTCCAGGTCTCCAGCGTTTCCGCTGGCACTGTGGCCATGGGAAGTGGTAGCACGGTCAATTGCTGCTCGCCAGGCAGTGTGAGTTCATAGGTTTGACCGTGCTTGATCTGGCGGGGGGCCGAGACCGTGCGGCGACCTAGTCGTGTTGGATTGACTTCCGAGACGTGCGTCAGTTCAAGGCGATCAGGCGTTCGGACAAACCGGCATTGCTTGCGAGAGATCTTGCGAGAGGCGCGGTCGTTCTCGTCGGATCGCGGCATCATCCATGTGACAATGTCCGCCTCGCTGCGGTCCTTGCCAAGCGTGACGGTGTCGCCGGTGAGGACGAGTACGTGGGCGGCAGTTGCTGGGTCCTCGATGGCGCACTTGGACAGGGGTTCGCCAGATCGCGAGAGCATGGGGGATGGCCGCTCTTCGACGTGTCCTTCATAGAAGAGCTCAATGGGGACAAAGTGCGGCGGCCGCTCGCGGGTGATGAGGTCATTGACGCTGATGCTGTCGGGCAGGTTGATCAGATTGCTCAAATCAATCTCATTGATGGCGCCCATGCCGCCACGTTCCCCACTGGTTTCGATGAGCCGACTGATGTTGACGTTGATGTCCTGGCGATTCTCGGTGAAGGCCAAGATTGCGAGCGTGCATTCCCCCGTGAAGCGGTGCTTGCCATCGTCGCCGGCATCGATGATGACTTCGATGTCGAACCTTGCGTCACCGGCGGTGCCGATGGTCGTGTCGGTTGCTTTGGGAAGGTGTAGTCCCACGGTTTGGGTGCGGGTCGTGCCGCCGTGGAGGCGGAGTTTCTTTCGCTCTGGCTTGTTGAGGACCCGGCTGTCGAGGTGCGCTTCCACCACGAAGTGCTCAGCTGAGCTGTGGTTCTGGAATCGAAGGTCAACGACCGCATGCAGCCCCTCCATCAGGAGGCGGCTGGTGTTGATGGCGACTTGGATGGGTGAATCAAACCCGGTCATGGTGTTCCCGAACCTCTTTGAGAGGGTTCCCCAAGAGGTGTATTGGCTAGAAACGGTCAGCGTAGCCAGTTCTGAGGCATGGCGGCACACATCTCTCTTGCGATTTCACCCAGAAGGGAATCGGTGACGCGAAAGGGCCATTGCGGGGTCCTATCGGCGGAAATCGAGCCGAAGTGAAGAAAGTAAAGAAAAGAGAAGAAAAGACAGGGCAACAGAGGGCAAGAGAAGTGCAAGTGTGGTATGCTGCCGCTCAACAGGTGGAGTGGTCCCCATGAGCTCGTTTCTCACCCTCAATCAAGTCGCCGAGATCCTCGGTGTCGAATACAAGACCGTGTATCGTTTGGTCCGCTCCGGCGAACTTCCGGCGGCGCGGATCGGCCGGGTATACAGGGTGAAACAGGGTGATCTCGATGGCTATTTCGAGTCGAGCAAGCAGAAACTGGCGGCGGAAACGTCGCGGGACCTCACGCCACTCGCTGAATTGTGGTGTTGCGTGAGCGGAAAGCGAATAATCAGCGCGCTCGATATCGGCGGGTACGCATCAGATACAGGCGAGCCCATTTGTCGGGCCGCGTGGGACGAGGGATCTCGGTTGTCCGCTTCGAACGGTTCGGCGGGGTCAGATGGTTCAACCCGTGGAGGTGCTGGATGAGAACGTGGAAACTTGCTGTGCTTGCGATGGCGGTTGTCGGAGTTGCTGGCCTCTCAGGGTGCAACACCTGCAAGTGCCGCACCAATGGAGTTCAGTGGCAGGCCGATGGACGCTGTGCGTGCGGGGCATCGAACTGCACGTGCGCCAGCGTTCGTTCTGTGCCGAAGCCTGTACCGAAGCCCGGTCCGAATGATGCCGATGGCAAGGGCCAATCTGTACTTCAGCCAGATCCTGTGATTCCGCCCAAGCCGACTCCGGCACAGGTGGCGCATGTTCATCTGGATGAGTGCCAGATGGTCGTGCTGCCGGGCCCG
>JASMMN010000122.1 GCA_030748155.1 Phycisphaerales bacterium | reverse complement strand
GGGGGGGGTTGTGGGTGCGCGTGGTTTGCGAGCTGGTGGGAGCGACAGGGGGGGGTGGGGGGTGCTTTCTGAAAACGGCGCACCCCCTCCGCCGCTTCGCGGCACCTCCCCCACGTTGTGGGGGAGGGGAAACACGGTACTCGGCTCCCCCGCTTGCGGGGGAGTTCCCGGCGGAGCCGGGTGAGGGGGTGCGTTCCGTTACCCCGCCCCAACCCCATCCCGCAGCCCATCCAACAACCCACCCCAAGCCGCATGCCGCCCAACCGATGACCCATAGATCGGCCGCCGAACCTGATCGCTGCTGAGCGTCAGTACCGTTCGCCCGCTCTCCCAGAATCGCAGGCATCGTTCATCAAACGGCAGTCCACAGAACTCCAACACCCGCCGGGTTTGCCCCTCCAGATCGGCTACCAATTCCTCATAGTTGACATCGAGCATTGGATACGTCAGCACGCCGCTCCAGTGCTCCATCAGATCTTGCGCAAGCCGCCACGACTGGCCGATTGACTTCAGATCCGAGGCGAAGGCGTTGGTTCCCGGCGGCAGTTTCTGCGTCCAGATCGAGAGCCCCAGATCCATGGGATCGCGGGTGCAGTGAATGATCCGTGCCTTGGGGAACAGCAACGAGATCATCCCTGCATGGATGAAGTTGCCGAGTTGCTTGTCAACAACCTTGCTGCCCTTCGGGGCTCGCGCCTTCAGATCGGCCAGATACGCTTCTGCGATCTCGGTGAGCCCACGCTCATTCGTTTCCTGTAGCAGGTCGGGCCATGGAAGCGTCGTCCCGAGCCGCTCGGGCATCTCCATGATGAGTTGGCCAAGGGTCTCAATCTCGCCAACCCCAGCTGCGTCCGGATGGGCATCGATGATCTGCTCGACCAAGGTCGATCCGCAACGAGGCAACCCCACAACGAAAACGGGCCGATCGCTCTGGCATTCCGATCGAGGCAGGGTCGGCATCGACTCGGCGGAGAAGGCGCTCATCAGTACCTTGTTGCGGGTTTGGTCGGTCTCTTCCCGCCAGCCGCCGGTCGAAAGCGAGTTGGCGTGGGTGAATGCCTCAAATGCCTCGTCATAGCGTTGCGCTCGCTCGCAGGCCTGTCCCAAGCCGAACCACAGTCCCCGCTGCACATCGTTGGTCGCCTTCGTGGCGGGCAGATGCCGCCGCGCAACGGCGATGGCTTCTTCGTAGTCGCCCTGCCGCGTCAATGCTCGCAGCCGCGGAATGGCAGTGATCGGCGTATCCGGCGCACGCTCGATCGACGCAAGCGCCCGGTCCACCTTGCCCATTCGAAGGTACGTTTCAGCTTTGCCTGCATGGGCCGCGTCGTAGTCGCCGTGGATCTTCAGTGCATGATCGTAGCGTCCGATCGCTTCACGGTGTCTTCCTGCCGTTGTGAGTACTTCGGCCAGCAGGGCGTGGTAGTCGGCGCGTTTGCGATCGCCACGAAGCGCCTGCATCAGGAGGGACTCAGCTTCGTCCAGCCGCCGCTGCATCGAGGCGATCTGGGCGAGCAGGGCGAGGGCCTCGTGGTCGTTTGGCCGTGCTGCGGCGTGCTCCCGCAGCAGTTCTTCGGCCTGCCCGATGTGGCCTGCCCTCATCAGCGACTGAGCATGGTCCCGAAGGACGCGGTCCTCGTGCGAGCCCATCGAACTACCCCTTGACAAGTTCGGCGTTGGTGGGGAATCGCTCGAGTGCCCGGAGCAGTTGCTCGATCTGAGTCGCCGGCTTCATGTTCAGCAGCCGCCGCCGAAGGGCGGTGATGGTCTTGAACTCGGCCGGGTCGAGCAGCAGATCTTCCTTGCGAGTGCCGGAGGCGGCAAGGTTGATCGCGGGGAAGAGCCGCAGATCGGAAATCGAGCGATCGAGGATCAATTCCATATTGCCGGTGCCTTTGAATTCCTCAAAAATCACCTGATCGGCCTTGGAGCCGGTGTCAACCAGGCACGAGGCGATGATGGTCAGTGAACCACCCTCCTCCGCCTTGCGAGCCGAGCCGAACATCTGCTTTGGGATTTCGAGCGCCCGCGAATCGAGGCCGCCACTCATCGTCCGTCCGCTGGCACCGTGCGTACGCGAGTTGTTGAAGGCCCGCCCGAGTCTCGTGAGTGAGTCGAGCAGCACGACCACGTCGCGGCCCGCTTCGAGCATCCGCCGGGCGCGGTCGATGGCGGTCTGCCCGAGTGTGATGTGCCGTTCGATGTCCTCGTCGTTGGACGAAGCAAGTACCTCGGCCGGAACATTGCGGCGGAAGTCGGTGACTTCCTCCGGTCGCTCGTCGATGAGCAGGGCCACGACCTCGACATCTGGATGGTTGTGGGTGATGCCCGCGGCGATGTTCTGGAGCAGCACCGTTTTGCCAGCCTTTGGAGGCGCGACGATCAGGCCACGGGTGCCGTATCCGATCGGGCAGAACAAATCGATCAGCCTGCACGCGGCCGGACACCCCGGATACTCAAGCGACAACCTCGGCTGGGGATCGATGGGGGTTAGTTCTTCAAAGGGCTTCCGCCCCTGCCATGCTTCAGGCCGCAGTCCTTCGATCTCCACGATCGACTCGACCACCGGCCGCGGTCCGCGTCGCTGCTTGCCGGAACGGCGTTTGGGTCGCTTCTGGATTATGTTGGCGGTGATCCGCTGGCCCGGCCGCAGATCATATTCCGCAGCGACATCCGGCGGGACGAGTGGATCGTTGACGTCAGCCACGATGCCGTTGTCGAACTGCCTGAGTTTGCACTCGTGCGGCGAGTGCCAATCGAGGATGCCTGTGCAGGTTTCTGACATGGTTGTTCGAGCGACGGCGGCCTCGCCGGGTGGGTCGGATCTCTTTGGATGACCGGGAGGCCTCTACCGAAGCTGTGGTCAGTATATCACCCTTCCCGAGCCGCCATCAACGCGGCGAGTTCGCCAGCGAGCCGGGCGTTGGCAAGAAGCAGGTCAATATTGGCTCGAAGCGTGGCACCGCAGCTCACAGTGGCCATGGCGCTCAGCAGAGCAGGCGTTCTGGCTGGGCCGCCGGCCTCGACGATACATTCGGCCTCGGCTGCAGCCGCGTCCACGTCCGCCACAGGCATGGCCGTTTCGGGCGGTGGCGACTGACACAGGAGCAGCCCGCCGCTTCCAGAGAGACTCCAGTGAGCGTGGGCGACGGCACCGGCGTCCGACGCCGATTCCACCCGGTGGATCGCCGGAGAGTCAGCCGAGGGTGGACACTGAAATCCAGGCATTCGATCGAGGCGGTATCCGAGTACGGGCACGCCCATCGTCTCAAGCACCTCGCATGTGGAGTGGGCATCGATGATGGACTTGGCTCCCGCGCAGACAACGCACACCTGCTGCCGGGCCAGTTCGCCCAGATCCGCCGACACATCCAATCTCGCAGGCCAACCTGCGTGAATGCCGCCGATGCCGCCCGTAGCGAAGATGCGTGGCTGGGGGAGACCAGCGGCTGCTACCGCAGCACTGAGCCGCAGCGTGCCCGATACGGTGGTCCCCGCCGAGCAGCCAGCGGCCAGCACTGCGGCCATCGTGGCGGTCGATGCCTTGCCAGCGGAACGATCGCCCGCAAGAGATTCCAGTTCATCGTCTGACAAGCCGATTTGCGGCCCACCACCGAGAACAGCGGTTACGGCCGGAATGCAGCCAGCCGCCCGAATCGCCTCCATCATGCCTCGCATCGTGGCGAGGTGAACCGGGAGGCTTCTGTCGATGGTGGTGGGACAGTCCCCGTGGTCCCTTTGCCAGACTTCACACGGCAGGCCACAGGTCAGCACCGCTGTTTCCAGCAGCACGACACCGCGATTGCCGTGAAGTGCATCGGCAACCTCGTCGTGTATGTGCAGCGGCTTGCTCACCGCCGGCGGCCGCGAAGACGCCCGCCCATCCGCCGCTTGGGCAGGGCACTGGGTACCACGCCACCCGGGAAGCGGTCGGCATCTTCGGCCAGTTCCTTGCTCGGTGCCTCTGAGATGGTGCGGCCGAGGTTCTTTCGGTTCTCTTCCCGCTCTCGGTCCAGTTCGGCGCGTTTGGCTCGCACGTTACGAGGCTCCGGGCCGGGCTCGAAGCCCTCGAAGTGCAGTTCGTCGATTTCGACGTTGGTCAGCCGCTCTACGTTCTGGAGCAGAGCGCCCTGCTCCGGCTGCACGAACAGGATGGCTCGTCCGCTTCGCCCTGTTCTGGCGGTGCGCCCGATGCGGTGTACGTAGACCTCGGGGTCATCGGGGATGTCGTAGTTGAAGACATGTGTGATGCCGTCGACATCGATGCCGCGGGCCGCGACATCCGAGGCGACGACCACGTGCAGGTTGCCATTGCGAAGCTGCTCCATCACGCGGTTGCGTTTGCTCTGGTGCATGTCGGCATGCAGGGCCTGTGCATTGATGCCCTTCTTCCGGAGATCGTCAGCCACCTTATCGACGGTGATCTTGGTGCGGCAGAAGACGAGCGCGAGTTCAGGATTTTCTGCTTTGATGATGTGCCTGAGCAGTCGCCGTTTGTCCCATGCCTGCACGGTCACATAGGACTGCCGCACCTGTGAAACCGTGAGGCTCTTTTTGTCGACCGTCGAGAGGTTCACCGGCTTGTGCATGTACTTTCGAGCGAGTCGTTCGATCTCGTCCGAGATCGTCGCCGAGACGAAGATCGTCTGGTGGCGGTGTTTCATGGCGCCGAGGATCTTGCGAATGTCCTCACGGAAGCCGATGTCGAGCATCCGGTCGACCTCATCGAGCACGGCGATCTTGACCTTGTTGTACGGCAGGAGTCCGCGGTTGTTCATGTCCATGACCCGCCCGGGCGTCCCGACGATGATCTCGGGATTCCGCTTGAGCCGCTTGGCCTGAATTTCGATCTTCTGTCCGCCGTAGACCGCCAACTTGTGCAGGCCGGTGTTTTTACCGAGGACATCCATCTCCCGGGCGACCTGAATCGCCAGTTCGCGGGTCGGGACGAGGCACAGGGCTCCGAAGGCATCGCCCGGCTTGAGCAGGTGCAGGATGGGAAGCCCGAAGGCCGCCGTCTTGCCCGTTCCGGTTCGTGACTGACCCATGACGTCCTTGCCAGCGATGGCCAGTGGGATCAACTCGGCCTGCACGTGGGTCGGATGCTCGAAGCCCACTTCCTCGATGCCCGAGAGCACATCGGGGCGGAGGCCAAGATCACCAAAGATCCGTTTGGTGTCGAAAATGTCGCTCATATGGGTCGTGCCATTCGCCCGGGGGCTGCATTCGGAATGTCGGTCCGTCCGTATGACGGAGCCGTTCGGCCTGCCGCGACTCATGGTAGGATCGAACGCAAGTCGATACAACCTCCGGACAGGCCCGCACGGATGCATTCGGACAGCCTTTTTCATGTTGATCTCGCCGCCATCGCCCGCAACGCGGCGGCTTTCTCGCGTCTGGTCGGACCCAGGACCATGTGCTGCGGGGTGGTCAAGTCCGATGCATATGGACTCGGTGCTCGCCCGGTGGCCGAGACGCTGACCCAAACGGGGATGTCGCTGGTGGCCGTCTTTCGCGTGGAGGAAGCATTGGATCTCCTGAGTTCACCGCTGGGCCGACCAGTGCTCATTCTCGGCGCGGTCCGCTCACTCTGTCCCATGCACCCGCTGATGCCCTCGCTTGCTTCTGGGGATGTGCAGTTGGTCGTGCACGATCTGCCGCAGTTGAAGGAGATTGGTGCTGTGGCCACTTCGTTGCCTAGACCGATTCAGGTGCACGTGATGATCGATGCCGGGATGCGCCGAGGTGGGTGCCCGCCGAGTGAAGCACCGCAGCTCATCGAGGCGGCCATGCAGATGCCGGGCATCGGACTGGCCGGGCTGATGACGCACTTCACATCGGCCGGAACCGACGCCGCGGCAACGCGGGCGGAGCAGGCGGTGTTCTCCGATGTCGTGGACCGCATCGGTCGATTGCCGGAAGGATGCCGCATGCATGCTGCTGCGACAGCGGCCACCGTGCGGGACCCCGCCTACCACCAAGGGATGGTGCGAATCGGGCTTGGATGGGTTGGATGCATACCCGGCGACGAGGCACTTTCTGTCGCGTTGGGTTCGCAACTCAGCCCGGCCGTTCGGTGGCGGAGCAGCCTACGCCACGTACACCATGTGCAGGCAGGGTATGCCATCGGATACGGACAGCGGTGGCGGGCGAAACGCGACACTCGTGTGGGGATCGTTCCGGTTGGCTATGCCGACGGCATACCCCTTGCTGCCGGTGCCTGTGACAGCTGTGGAGGTGCCAGGATTGCAGTCATGTCCTCCGCTGGGGAGCGGATCGCGGGCTACGCCACCGTGATCGGCACGGTCAGCATGGATCAGATCGCGATCGACCTCGGCGATCTCCCGGAGGTCTCCGCAGTGGAACCGGGACGCACCGTGGAGATTGTTTCTGCGACCCACGAGGGCCCGACCACCCTCCGCAACTTCGCAGCCGCGTGTGGCATCACGCCGCATCAACTGCTCGCCGGTATCGGCCCCCGTGTTCGCCGCGTACTTGTGAACCGTGAGGAAACTATCTCCCAGACCGAAGTGTGGCACCCCGCCGCTGCGGTATGAGGGGCCGCGCGGTTTCGAAGGCGAGAGAAGCAGTTCCCTTCTCGTGTGTCTGAAAGGCGACCTTCCGGGTCGGGGTTCTCCGCCTTGCATGAATGAAGAAAACGAAATCGGGAGCCGGGCACCACGACCCGATTCCCAACTTCCGACTATCGGATCTATCCTTTCGAGTGTGCGGCCGATGAGTCTTGCAGCACACTTCTCGTGCATCGAGAAACGACGACTATCGAGTCATGCGTGCGGTGGCAATCAGTCCTTCTTGGTCGCGGATTTCCAGATTGCCGTCCGGGCGGAGAAGCCAATGGTCGCCATTGGTAGCTTCTGCAACATCGTCAAACCGCCTGCCTCGTGATGTAGAAGTCTCGCGGATCGTGATCCGTCGGCTGCCGCCCATCGCAAATGATTGCTCAAGATACATCGTGCTGTTCAACACGAAGATCGTGATAGGACCGCCCACCATTGGGCTGTTGTCCATCCAACTGCCAACGGTCGTTCGGCCATCAGGCTCCTTCGGGGAAGACTGAGCAGATTGCTGCTTGGTTGGGCCCAGAATACGAACCATCAGGTCAGGTGCGAAGTGGCTCGTCGCCCACGCACCGGAGTCCACCTCCATTCCGGGTAGGTAGTAGCAGATGAATACCTTCGGATATTGCACATGTTCACGTTGTTGCAGGTAGTGAGCAATCGCTTCAAGGTCGGACTCGGAAACCTTCTTGTTTAGTCGCACGTCGAGACTGAGTTTCTGCCCTCCGGCAGGCCGGTCAGCCTTGATGAGATCCACTGTGATACCTGCCGGTATAGCGGCAGGCGGGTTGGTCGGCATTGCAGACTCTGCGGTTGTGGAGCGATCAGATGTCGGAGAGGTGCGTTCACAACCAAGAATGATGAGCCCAAGGCATATGGAAAGTGCCATGTTGCGAGGAATCGCACACGCTGCGTGATTCATCAGGGGATGCCTGCAACTGTGCCGTGAACACCTGTTGGTGTTGATGCCGCTTCTGTTGAGCCACCAGCATCTCCCGCGAGGAGCGAGGTTGGTCTGTGGCGGACATGAAGTTGGATCGTTTGTATGCATGATGACGAACTCAATATCGCAGTGGCCTCATCCGCCGAGCGTATAGCGAACGAACTTCTTGATCGTGCAGCCCTCGGGGAGAATCTTCTCGATGGTGGTTGTCTCGTCGAGGACGTACTTCTGCTTGATCAGCGTGTTTTCTTCAAGGAACTTACGGACCTTGCCCTCGGACATCTTCTGAGCGATCTCTTCGGGCTTGCCCGACTCCTTCGCTTCCTCGATGGCTTTGGCGCGGATCTTGGCGAGTTTCTCCGGCGAAATGTCGTCGGGGGCGATGGCGGCTGGGTCGTAGAAGGTGATGTGCTGGCAGATGCCCTTCAGTGTGGCCTCATCGCACTCGCCCTCGATCTGAAGCAGGCAGGCCCGCTTGCCATCATGGTGGACATACTTGCCGAAGGTGCCGCCCTCGAGTTTTTCACCGCGGGCGAAGTTCGCGTTCTCGCCCGTCTTGATGCGGATGTTGTCGATCGCGGCGGTCATGTCGTCCGTGCATGTGATGGGACCAGCAGCGCTGGCGACCGCCTCGGTGATGACGATATCCATCATGGCGGCGAACTCTTCGTTGCGGGCAGTGAAGTCAGTCTCGGTCAGCACCTCGACGATGGCGGCGGCGCCATCCCCGATGGTGATCGCGATACGACCCTCACCAGTTGTCCGCTCGGTGCGGGTATCCATCTTGCCTTTGCGTTTGGCGCGGATCCACTCTTCAGCGGCGGTCATGTCGCCGTCGTTGGCAGCGAGGGCCTGCTTGCAGTCCATCATGCCGAGTCCCGTCTTCTGACGGAGGCTCATTACGTCTTTTGCGGCGATGGTCACGGTGTCTTCTCCGGTTGTGTCACTTGGTGGTATCGCTCGCCGCTGCTGCGGCGACTTCGGCGGCTTCTGGGGTAGGCGCATCGGCGGCGAACTTCACGCGGCTCGAGCGGCGTTTGGGCTTTTCGCCTTCCTGCTCCCCGGGCTCGTCGGCACCTTCGGCGGCGGCCGTGCGGGCGACGAGGCCGTCGCTCACAGCGGCGGCGAACTCCCGCATGATGATCTCGATGGATCGCATCGAATCGTCATTGCCGGGTACTGGGATGTCACAGTCACCGGGGTTGCCATCGGTGTCGATGAGCGCGATGGTCGGGATGCGAAGGGTACGGGCTTCACGCAGGGCGTTGCTCTCGCGGTTCGTATCGATGACGACCACTGCGCCGGGCAACTTGTTCATGTCGCGGATGCCCTGCAGGTTGCGAGTGATCTTCCGCTTCTCACGCATGAGTTGTGAGGTCATCTTCTTGGAGTAGGTTTCGATCTCTCCGGATTCGACCAAGGCTTCGAGTTCTTCGAGCCGCTTGAGCCGCTCGCGGATGGTGCGGAAGTTCGTGAGCGTGCCGCCGAGCCATCGCTCAGTCACCCACGGCATTCCGACCTCGATGGCGAAGTGCTCGACTGAGCCCTTGGCTTGCCGCTTTGTGCCGACGAAGACCACATTGCGTCCGCTTGCCACCGTCTTGGTGATGAATTTCTTCGCAAGCAGCAGTCCGCGGACCGTCTGCCGGATGTCGATGATGTGAATTCGGTTCCGCTGCCCCCAGATATAGGGCTTCATGCGGGGATCCCAGGCACTGCGTCTCTGGCCGAAGTGAATGCCTGCGTCAAGCAGGTCCTGAACGAGATTGTCCGACATGGAACAAACCTTCTTGTGCAGCGTCACCGACGAGCCGGCGTGCGGGGTCCGCAAAGGCGGAGCCGATCGTCCGAGGGACGCTTGGGGGGCTGGCTGTGGCCAGCAAACGAAGCAGGGTTGGTCCGCCCCCGCACGGGACGAGCCGACCAGAACAGCCTGTGGCACGCGCCGAGCAGGCAAGACGGGCCAGTCTACCGAACCACGGCCCTTCCTTCAACAGATGGGCCAATTTGGCGGGATGTGAAGTGCCCATCAATGATGGTGGCAATGGCCCGCCCTCGGACTTCTCGCCCGGCAAATGGGCAGTTGCTGCCTGCAGAGAGGAATGTGGCCGGGTCGATGATCCACTCCGCATCGGGATCGATGATCGTCAGGTCGGCCGGGGTGCCAATCTCAAGCCGTCCGAGGCCGAGTCGGTCGAGTCCTGCGACCGCCGCGGGTTCACAGGTCATCATGGCGAGCATGGTGGCCCAGTCGATGACGCCGCCATCGATCAGAGCCTCGCGGTACAGGGGAAGGGCGCATTCCAGCCCGACAATGCCGAAGGCAGCCGATGCGAAGTCGGTTTCCTTGGACTGTGCCGGATGGGGGGCATGATCGGTTGCCAGAACGGTAATTGTGCCGTCTGCGATACCAGTCTTGATGGCTTCGACATCGGCGGCGGTGCGAAGTGGCGGGTTGACTTTGGCGAGGGTGTTCCAGTCGCCGCACGCATCTTCGGTAAGCAGCAAGTGATGTGGCGAGGCCTCACCTGTGGCGGGTTGCCCTGCCTCGCGGGCTTCCCGCAAGGCGATGACACTTTCGACCACACTGAGATGCTGTGCGTGATAGCGGGCGGCGATACTGCGATTGAGTGTGAGGTCGCGGCGGAGCATGAGTTCTTCGGCTTCACGCGGCCACCCGCCCAGTCCGAGCCGCGTGGCGAGTGCCCCGGCATTCATGGCGGCACCGCGGGTGAGTGTCGGGTCCTGGCAGTGCTGCATGAACACCGAGTCGGATGCGGCGACAAGGCTCAGAATCCGCTTCATCAGGTCGCTGTCTGCGATGCCGTCCCCGTCGTCTGAAATGGCGACGGCACCTGCCTCGACGAGTTCGAGAATTGGCGCAACCACCTCTCCGCGGCGGTCGATCGTTCCGCAGGCGACGGGAAAGACGCGTGTCAGACCGGCGGCTGTGGCGCGGTGCTTGATGGCGTCAATGACGGATCTGCTGTCTGCGGCCGGTGTCGTATTTGGCATGCAGCAGACCGTCGTGAATCCACCAGCCGCCGCCGCCGCGCTGCCCGAAGCGATTGTTTCTTGATGATGCCCGCTTTCATCCGGGTCGCGGAAGTGCACATGGATGTCGATCAGGCCCGGACTGACGATACAGCCCTCGCAGTCAAAAGTGTTCTCGGCCGAGGAGAGTGGTGTATCCGAAAGAGCGACGATTACACCGTGACGCACCAGCACGTCACCGGTACGGTCCAGATCGGTTGCGGGGTCGATGATTCGGCCACCTTTGAGGAGCAGTTCGGTCATATGCGGGATGGTAGTGGGGGAGGCGGCGAACAAGGCGCAGAACAAGGCCCGAGGTGAGATGCCTCGGGCCTTGCCGGATTCCATTTGCTGATCGTGGGGATCAGATCACTTGGCCTTCTTGCTGGCGCAGCACGCGGGGGTGCCTCCAGCCTTCTTGGCGGCAGCAGCGGCCTTGGAGCAACCGCTCGCGGCCTTCTTCTTGGCGGCGCAAGCTGCTGGGTCGGCGCACTTGGACTTGTCTTTGCAGCAGGCCGGCGTATCGATGACGCCGGGGCTGGCGGTGGTGGCGGGGTTGTTGCAGCCGGCAATGAGGGCAGCAAGGCCCAGTGTTGCGGTGATGGCGAGCGTCTTCATTGAGGTCGTCTCCTGATTGATGCGTACCCCCCCGCTGGGGGGTGGCCACCGATTGTAGCGGATCGGGGCACGATTTCACCCCAAACGTTCAGAAGTCGGAAGGGCGGGAAGCGAAATGGCGATTTCTTCGTAGAATCGAGTGTTATGGATGATCAACACGCCATGGAACCAGAGTTGCGGACCCGGTTGCATACGCAGGCCAAGGTGCTGAGCAGTGGCCCAGGCGTGTACTTGATGAAGGATTCGGCGGGTGTTGTGCTGTACGTGGGTAAGGCTGCTTCGCTCCGCGACCGTGTGGGATCCTATTTTCTGGCATCGACCGATCTTGGTCCTCGCAAGCGGCTCTTGCTTGCGGGCATCGCTGACTTTGAGATCATCGAGATGGAGGCGGAGTGGGAGGCACTCCTGGCAGAGGCTCGTCTGATCAAGGATCTGCGGCCTCGGTTCAATGTCATGTTGACCGACGGGAAGTCCTATCCCTATCTCGCGGTCACGACGAAGGATGACTTTCCGGGCGTCTACGTGACGCGCGATCCTGCGGACTCCCGCTTCCGTGGTGCCCGCATCTTCGGCCCATTTACTTCGGGGCGGGACATCCGTGAGGCGGTGGATGTGATGCAGCGGATCTTCCGCTTCCGCACCTGCCACTTGGACATCCATGCCGGAGATCCTGCCAACCGGCACTTCAGACCGTGTTTGCTCCATGCCATCAAACAGTGCACCGCGCCGTGCGGAGACTGCATTGATCGGGACGCCTACGCGACCGACATCGATCGCATGCTGCGGTTCATTGGCTCGCAGCGGTCGTCAGTCATTCGGGAGTTGAAGTCGAAGATGCAGGACGCCTCCAGACAGCAGCGGTTCGAGCAGGCGGCCACGCTCCGCGACCAACTCCACGCCATTGAACGGCTCGGTGATCGGGCCGCCAATCAGGAAGAAGCCCGGGCCTGGCAGCCAGAGGTGACGATCTTTGCGCAGGATCCATCGGCGGCGATTCGCTCACTGCAGCGTACGCTGGGTCTGGAGGAACCCATCCGATGCATCGAAGCTGTCGACATCGCGCATCTTGGTGGGACCGAAACCGTTGGGTCCAAGGTTTGTTTCCTCGACGGTCGCCCCTTCAAGGAGCAGTATCGTCGGTATCGCATCGAGATCGCGGGCAACGATGATTATGCCGCGATTCGCGAGGTGATCACGCGTCGGTACGCTGAAGCGGGTGAGGGGCACGAGCGATTTCCGGATGTGGTGTTGATCGACGGTGGTCAGGGGCAGTTGAACGCCGCTCTCGCGGTATTCGCAGAGATGCCCGAGCAGCCGCCGCTTGTGATTGCTCTGGCCAAACGGGATGAAACCATCTGGATTCAGGATCGCCCGGAACCTCTGACGCTCGGGCGGAACAATCCCGGCTTGAGGCTCTGTCAGGCCATTCGGGATGAGGCACACCGCTTTGCGCAGGCCTATCACCACCTGTTGCGACGAGAATGGGTGTTGGGAGAGACAAAAAACCCTTGAAAAATGGTGTTGTTTCGTGGGACACTGGTCACGGGAGGAAGTCGAGAGGAGATCTGGATATGACATGGTTGAGTACTGGTGTTGCAGGAGCACTCGTTGTGTGTATGTCGAGTGTCTCCACAGCCGCGATAGTTGAGGTTCATGTCGGTGACTATTACTTCACGCCGCAATTCGCCGATGTTCAAGTCGGAGATACGGTTCGGTGGATTCGTGATGAGGGCAACCATGACGTGACCAGTGGCGCATACTGCGGTGACGATTCTGGATTGTTCCACTCTCCACTGACTGAGTCGAACCCTGTGTTTGAATGGACGGTGCCCAACGGCTACGACGGCGATGTGATCTCCTACACCTGCAGTGTTGGCAATCACTGCGTGGCCGCCGATCAATTTGGCGCATTGTTGGTGAACGTGGAGGCGCACTATCTATCGACCAATGGTTTTTCTTTTGAGCCTTCTGACGTCACTGTCAATGCCGGCGATGCGGTCTTCTGGATCCATGGTGGTGGATCGCATACGGTGACCTCAGGCACTGGTTGTGTGCCAGATGGGCGGTTCGACCAGTCATTGGACAACTTTCATCCACTCCCGTTCTACGTTGTTCCAAGTGATGAACCGACCGGTGTGATCGACTATTACTGCACACCGCATTGCGGATCGGGGATGCTCGGAACGATCTCAGTTGAGGGAGTTCCGACGGGCGCCTGCTGCTACATGAACATACTCTGCGATGAAGATATGACGGAGGAGGAATGCGGAGGAAAGTGGGATCCCG